>DATMZR010000032.1 GCA_035573435.1 Solirubrobacterales bacterium | reverse complement strand
CATCGCCCGCGAGTATCTCGCTACTCCCGCAGCCCGGCGGCTTCGACGGCTGCGGGAAATTCCGGGCCAGCACCGAGCTGTTCGAGCCGGATGAGAGCTCCATCGCGGAACTTCCACGATATGAGGAGCGGGTTGCTGATCCGAGCGTCACTTCCCGGCATCGTCCGAGAAAGACGCCCTTCGGTGATGATCTCGTCGCCCCGGTCGTGGAATCGGTCGATCTCCTGAAGGGCGCCGGGGATGCCCTCCCACAGCTTTCGCATTACGACGACGATTGCGTCGTGCCCTCGCCTAGTGCCCGGCTCAACGGCATTGGGGGCATTGACGTACTCGGCCTCAGGATCGATCAGGGCGAGGATGCCCTCGAGGTCCTGGCGGTTCCAAGCATCCATCAGGCGACCGACGATCTCCACGTTCTCCTGCGACATCGCCCGGCGCAGTATCTCGCTACTCACGCAGCCCGGCGGCTTGGAGGGCATTCGCGTGGTCGGGATACATCCGCATGCGGACCACCCTTCCGTCGCGCAATGTCCAGACCTGCGCCCAGGGACCGATTTGGACATCGGCGCCGCTCCTCTTGCCCCGGGCCGTCGAAGGACCGAAAAGCGTGACCACGTTCTCTCGGGCATCAACCAACCGCTCGATTGGTGCATCGATGAACTCCCACGCCGCGAGCCAGGCCCGCCAGTAGCGTCGAACACCCTCGTGCCCGTGATAGACCGACTCCTCGCCGGGAAGCGGGAAACCGGACATGTCCCACTCGATCTCGGGGTCGTAGACCGCAAACGGGGTTTCGTTGTCCCCCTGTGCGAACGCCCCGTGCAATCCCCGCACGATCTCCACGTTCTCCTGCGACATCGCCTACTCCGACAGCCCGGCGGCTTCGAGGGCTTCCTGAAGCTCCTGGTAGAGGCAGATCCGCACGATCAACCCGTCGCGGATCGTGCCCAACCAGATGCCGCGAGCCTGCACTTCGATTCCGTCCCTGCCCCGCAGGCGGTTCGTGAAAGGCATCACCACATGCTCCCCGGCATCGATGAGCTCGTCGGCCTCATACCGAGCGGACTCCCAGTTCTCAGCGAACTGCTCGGTCAGCCGCCGGAACTGGGCGAGGTTGTAGGTACCCCGGTCGATGCCGATCGCCCGCGACAGGTCGAGCTCGAAATCTGGCGCAAAGTCTTCGAACGCAACGTCAAGGTCGCCACGGTCGAACGCCTCATAGCATCGACGCACGATCTCCACGTTCTCCTGCGACATCGCCTACTCCGAAAGCCCGGCGGCTTCGAGGGCCTGCTTGTGATCGAGGAAAGCCCGAATCGAAATCGTCTTGCCATCCCTGACCTCGGTCACGAGGGCCAAGGGCGTCTCGGTCTCGGCGCCGCTTTCCCTGCCGCGCGTGCGGGTGCGGCCGATTGCGACGAGTCCGTCTCCCAGATCCCGGATCTCCGAGACCTCGATGTGGATCTCGCCGAAGGCGTCGTTGAGGTCTCGGAGCATCTCGCGGACGCCGTCGTGGCCACGGAACACCGTCTGCTCCCCTCCCAGCAACGCGTGGAGCGCCGAGTGCCACTCCACCTCGGGGGCGAGCTCCTCGAGCAGCCCTTCGACGTCTCCACGGTTCCCAGCCTCAAGGCCGCGCTTGAAAGCCTCCACGTTCTCCTCTGACATCGCCTACTCCGACAGCCCGGCGGCTTCGAGCGCCTCGGCACGGTTCAGATAGCCCTGGGCACGCAGCAGCTTCCCGTCGCGAATCGTCCAGATCGCCGCCCACTCGATGTCCAGCTCGATCTCAGAGTAGCTGGCTGTGCCCGTGGCGCGAAGCAGCATCAAGACGGTTTCCCCGTCGTCATGCACGTCGACGATCTTCTCCGGCTCCACGTGGGCGTTCTCTGCAACTTCGAACACCTGCTCACGCCAGCGGCGAACACCTTCGTGCCCTTGGAAGAGACCTCGGACGGGGAAGTCCGGCGGCATGCGAATCTCGATCTGTTCGTCGCAGAGGGACAGCGGGGGCATCCCGTCCTCGTTGAATCCGCTCCACCAGCGCCGCACGACCTCCACGTTCTCCTGGGACATCGCCCGCGCAGTATCTCGCGACCTGGCGTGCGCAGCACGCTACCGTGAACCTGTGAGGCCGAGCCCCCGAGCTCGGCTTCTCAGTTCAGGGTCAGCCCAGCCAGCCCGCTCTAGTCCCACTCCGGCAACGAAACCAGGCTTCCAGGTCCAATCCGGCCTGTGGCCAGGTTGACTCGATACAGCGAGTACGTGACGTCATTGTCCGGCAGGTTGTCGAAGCCGCCCTTCACCCAGTGGTCGGTGTTGTTGAACGCGGCTTCCGTGATCTGTTGCAGGCGTGCCTGGAAGTCAGGGCTCTGCATGTCCTCGTCAGCCGCCGCCTCGAGCCGGGCTCGGTAATCCGGATCATCCCAGTCCCCCACGCCATGCCGCTCGATGGCTGCCGCGGCTAGCTCTTCGTGCAGCTTGGTCGTTCTCTCATCGATCTCCGCCTCGACGGCGTCGACGTTCACAAACACTCCCCTTGTCTCACCCTCGGCTCCATCGTTTACGACGTAGAGGGTGAGGCCTGCCAACCTCTCCGCAGCCAACCTCTGCCTGGCTATTTCCGTGATCCGATCCCCCGGAATCGCCATGAACTCATGCCACTCTCGCTCGGTGCCTGCGGCCGTCGCCCGCCGTAAGGGATTGCGCATTTCACCCACATTACCCTCGGCTCAGCCCGTGGGCGCCGGTAACAGTCCATCACTCCGAAAGCCCGGCGGCCTCGAGGGCTTCCGCCTTAGTCGCATACCCACGGCAGTGGACGATCTTGCCGTCCCGGAAGGTGAATAGCTGCCAGGTCCGACTTTCAACCTGGGCACCGGTGTCCTTGCCGCGTCCCCATTGATGCAGGCGGATCAGGACGGCATCTCCTGCATCGATCGTCTCCTCCGCCTCAAAGCCAAAGTCATCGAATGCGTCGGCCCACTGGCCCAGGAACTCCCGTACTTCCGCAGGACCGTGATAGGTGGTGAGGCCCTCTGGAAAGGTTCCCACGTAGTCCCACTCCACACTCTCATCGAGGATCTCGAACAGCGCGGCGACGTTCGCGGGTGCGGATTCGGGCAAGGCACGCCTGAGTATCTCCACGTTTTCTCGCGACATCGTCCGCGCAGTATCTCGCGACGGGCACCGGGATCAGCAACCCGATAGGCGCCGCGCTTAGGCTGCCGCATGATGGACACCGACCCAAAGCGCGCCCTGGGCAGGACGGCGCTGGTGGTCGGCGCGCTCGGGGTGGTCTTCGGCGACATCGGGACCAGCCCGATCTACACGATCCAGACCGCGTTCGACCCCGGTGATCCCCATCCGGTCCAGGCGTCGCTCCAGAGCGTGTACGGCGTCGTGTCGCTGATCTTCTGGGCGGTGACGATCATCGTCACTGTGAAGTACGTCGGCCTGGTGATGAGGGCCGACAACGACGGCGAGGGCGGGATCATGGCGCTGATCTCGCAGATCCGTCAGATCGGCACCGAGGTCCCGGGGCGCACCAAGTTCATTCTCGCGGGCCTCGGTGTGTTCGGAGCGGCCCTGTTCTTCGGCGACAGCATGATCACCCCAGCGATCTCGGTGCTGTCGGCAGTGGAGGGAACGGAGTCGATCTCGTCGTCGATGGACCGCCTCGTCGTGCCGATCACCGTCGTGATCATCGTGGCCCTCTTCGCCATCCAGCGCCGCGGCACCGGATCGGTCGCCCGCATGTTCGGGCCGATCATGCTGGTCTGGTTCACGACGATCGCGGTACTCGGAATTCGCGGGATCTCGATGCACCCCGAGGTCCTCAAGGCCCTCTCGCCGAGCTACGCGTTCGACTTCCTGTTTCACAGCGGGTCGACCGGGTTCTTCTCGCTCGCTTCGGTGGTGCTCGCGATCACCGGCGTCGAGGCGCTCTACGCCGACCTGGGCCACTTCGGCCGACCGGCCATCAGCCGGGCGTGGCTCATGCTCGTCTTTCCGGCGTGCATCCTCAGCTACCTGGGCCAAGGGGCGCTGATCCTGGACGACCCGGACACGATCAGCGCCCCTTTCTTCCAGCTCATGCCCCACGGGGGGCTGGTTCCGCTGGTGATCCTCGCGACCGCGGCGACGGTGATCGCCTCGCAGGCAGTGATCTCCGGCGCCTTCTCGCTGGCCCACCAGGCTGCGCAGCTGGGCTACCTGCCCCGCCTGCGCGTGATCCACACATCCGAGCGCGAGTACGGCCAGGTCTACGTGCCGATCATCAACTGGATCCTGATGGTGGCCGTGCTGGCGTTGGTGCTCGCCTTTCAGAGCTCCGCCAAGCTCGCGTTCGCCTTCGGGATGGCGGTGACGGGCACGATCGCGATCACCACTGTCCTCTTCTTCGTAATCGTTCGCCGTCGCTGGCACCGACCGCTGTGGCTCGCCGTTCTCGGGGCGGCTCTGTTCCTCACCGTGGAGCTCGCATTCCTCGGGGCGAATGTCACCAAGTTCCTGCACGGAGCCTGGGTCCCGATCATCATCGGTCTGCTCCTCTTCACGGTGATGACCACCTGGTTCCGTGGGCGCGAGCTGGTCACGACGGAGCGCTTCCTGGTGGAGGGCCCGCTGCAGGACTTCGTAGAGACCCTCCGGGGAATGGACCCGCCGGTTGTCAGGGGACCCGGCACCGGCGTGTTCATGAACCGGGGGAAGGAGACAGCGCCGCTGTCGATGCGCGCCTGCGTGGAGCACCTCCACTCCCTCCAGGAGCACGCGATCATCCTCTCGCTGGAGAACCTGCCAACCCCACGCGTCAGCCCCGCGAACCGGCTCGAGATCGACGAGCTCGGATACAAGGACGACGGCATTACCTTCGTCCGGGCGAAGCACGGGTACGCGGAGCACTACGACGTCCCCGCTTTAGTGCGGCAGATCGCGGACGCGGGCGTGGAGAGCCCGGTCGATGCCCGGGACACTTCGTTCTATCTCTCCCGGGTGGAGCTGAAGCCCGGCGATGGAACCGGGATGAGACGCTGGCGGAAGCACCTCTTCCTGCTGACGGCGTTGATCTCGGCCGAGCCCGCCGACTACTTCCAACTGCCTCGCGACCGGACGATCACGCTGGGTTCGGAGATCGAGTTCTGAGCCTTGCTGCGCTAGGGCCCGATCCAGGCCATCGACAGCTCCGGAGCAACGTGGTTTTGGGCGAGCGTGTCCACCGCCGTTGCGGTGCCATTCGCCTGTTGCACGCGAAGCTCGACATAGTCGCCCGGTATGAGGCGGGAGATCGTCGAAACGTTCTGAGTCAGCTCATCCGTGGCCGAGGTCGTATCCAACGCCTCGGCGATTGTCTTTCCGGCCGGCAAGCCGAGGTTCTTCTCGATCCGCACCTGACGAGTACCGGCCGCGCCGCTGTCCCAGTGCACCCGGCCGTTGATCTGGTAGACGCCCCCCACTGGGGCGGTCAGCCGGGAGTTGTTGGTGACGGGGTCGTGGAGATTGGAGTTGTCGAACCCCTCGCTGTCGAGCGTGATGACGGTTGGAGTTGATTCTGCGATGGTCTGATCTGCGGAGTTGGTTGCTCGAGCCGCGGCAATCGGTGCGAACTCCGCCGCCTCCAGCGAGCCGTTGTGAATGTCCGCGCCGGTGAGCGAGTCGTCGAGCGCCTCATCGGTGCCCACTGAGCTCGGGGCCAGGTCCCCCGCCCCGAGGCTGTTCGGGGCCACTTCGCTCGTACCGACCGAACCCGTCCTCAGGTCGGCGGCCCCGAGGCCTCCTCCCGAGAGGGTGTCGTTCCGCACGTCGGCGCTCCTCACCTCGTTGTCGACGATGTCGTCCGAGTACACCGTGTTCGAACCCGAAAGCGCGGCAGCAGTGCCGCCGAGGGACACGAACAGGGCGATCATCGCGATGATCAGCGCTGGTGACGGACGACGCGTGGAATGCATGGACCTCCCTTGGCGACAGCCTTTCACCTCGGGCGCCCTGGGTCAACCGCGCGCCGAGAATCAGGCGGTCGCGAAGGCGCACCTGGGGAACGAATAGGGATTCCTAGGGGACATCCCCAATAGACGGAGGAGCGATCGGCTGAGAGCCTCGGCGGGCAAGCAATCACAGCCTGAAAGGAGGCATTTGGAATGAACGACGACACTCCAACCATCGAAAACCCCGAGCCACCCGACCGCGAGGAACCCACCGCTCCGACCGAGGTCCAGCAGCCGGAGGCTGGGCCGCAGCGGCTCAGGCGCTCGACGAGCGACCGCGTGATCGCCGGCGTGGCCGGCGGCCTCGGCCGCTACTTCGGCGTCGACCCGGTGATGTTCCGGATCGGCTTCGTGATCTCCGTGTTCTTCGGAGGTCTCGGCGCGATCGCCTATGGACTGCTCTGGCTCTTCGTCCCCACGGACGGAGAGCCGGACCGGGGCGAGCGCGTGGGCGGGCGCCTGCGGCGCGTCGGATTCTGGCGCGGCGTTGGACTCGCCTTCCTGGCATTGCTCGGTCTCGGCGTGCTGCTCTCGCTGGCGGGCATCGCCGCCTTCGGCGTCGCGGTCGGCTGGGGGATCCCGGTTGCGGCGGCGGTCGTCGTGCTGGGGATCGTGCTGGTGGCGATGTCGTTCCGTGGCGGCGCCCGCTGGCTGATCCCGCCGGCCGTGGCGCTCGCGGTCGGAGGGGGCGTCGCGGCGGCCACCGACCTGGATTTCCGGGGCGGGATCGGCGACCGCGAGTACCACCCGCTGTCGGTCACGGCGATCCCGGCCGATGGCTACGAGCTCGGCATCGGGCGGTTGGTGGTCGACCTGCGCGACCTGAACTGGAAGAAGGACAGGGTGGTCCATCTGGACACTCGGCTCGGTGCCGGGGAGTCGACCTTGTTCGTACCGGCAAAGGTCTGCGTCGTCGGCTCGACCCACGTCGGCGCTGGCGAGAGCGAGGTGGTCGGACAGCTCAACCAGGGGTTCAGCACCGACTACTCGCCGGGCTCGGCTGAGACAGACGCCGCGCCGAGGCTCGTTCTCGACGCGGATGTCCAGGCCGGGCAGCTCCGCGTGATCAACAGCAACACCGCGAGCGTGGACCGCCCCGGCTACGGGCCGGGCCCGTTCCACGAGGACACTGCGCCGCTGCGGGCGGCGGAGGCCAGGGCGTGCGCGACCCGCTGAAGCCGGATCGCATCTCGTTTGCGTCGGGGGCGGCGGTCGCCGCCCTCGGCGGGCTCGTCCTCCTCGACTCGGCGGAGGTGCTCGACGTCTCGCTGTGGGTGATGGCCGTGATCCTGGCCGCGTTCGGCGTCACCCTCCTCTGGGGTGGCCGCTCGCGTGCCCCGGCGCCCCCAGCCCCGGCGCCGCGGCGCCCCCCCGCCACCGTCGAGGGGCCGTCCGATGCCCGGCGCTCGCGCTTCGCGGACCTCTATCGCGGGGTCTTCGGTGTGCTCCTCGTGATGGGTGCTGCGCTGCTCTTCCTGTCCTCCAACAACGTGCTGAGCGGCGTCCGAGACGCGGCGCTCACCACGGTGGTCGTGATCGTGGCGATCGGGCTGATCCTGGCGCCGTTCCTCTGGCGGCTCGGGCGGAGCCTCGCCGCCGAGCGCGCCGAGCGGATCCGCTCCCAGGAGCGCTCCGAGCTCGCCGCCCACCTCCACGATTCGGTGCTCCAGACGCTGACCCTGATGCAGAAACGCGCCGGCGATCCGCGCGAGGTCGCGGCGCTGGCGCGGCGGCAGGAGCGCGAGCTTCGCGACTGGCTGGCGGCCGACGGACGGCGTGCCGGGGCCGATAGCTTCGCAGCGGCGCTCCGCTCTGCCGCCGAGGCGGTGGAGGACGACCACCGTGTGGCGATCGAGGTCGTCGCGGTCGGCGACTGCGAGCTCGACGCCCCGACCGACGCGGTGCTCGGCGCCGCCCGCGAGGCGCTCACAAACGCCGCGAAGCACGCCGCCGAGCCCGGCCCGATCCAGGTCTATGCGGAGGTGGAGCCGGACTCGATCGAGGTTTTTGTCCGCGACCGCGGGCCGGGCTTTGACCTCGCCGCCGTGCCCGTCGACCGCCGCGGCGTCCGCGAGTCGATCGTGGGCAGGATGGAGCGTGCCGGCGGGCGGGCGGAGGTACGTGCGATTCCCGGCGGCGGGACCGAGGTTGCGCTGCGAATAGCTCGGACCGCGACGACGCGAGAGGATGGCCCCCGATGAGTGACCCGCGAACCAGCGTCGTCATCGTCGACGACCACGCCCTCTTTCGTGCCGGCGTGCGCTCCGAGCTCGAGGACCTGGTCCACGTGCGCGCCGACGCCGCCACGGTCGAAGAGGCCGTCGCGGCGATCTTGGGCGAAAAGCCCGACGTTGTCCTGCTGGACGTCCACATGCCGGGGGGCGGGGGAGTGGAGGTGATCCGCAAGGTTGCGGAGGAACGTCCAGTCCAGCGCTTCCTTGGCCTTTCGGTCTCCGACGCCGCCGAGGACGTGATCGCGCTGATCCGCGCAGGCGCCCGCGGCTACGTGACGAAGTCGATCTCGGGCGCGGAGCTGGCGGAGGCGATCGAGCGGGTTCACGCGGGCGACGCGGTCTTCTCGCCGCGCCTCGCGGGCTTCGTGCTCGACGCCTTCCAGGGCGAGATCCCGGAGGCCGATGTCGACCCCGAGCTCGACCAGCTCACGATGCGCGAGCGCGAGGTGCTGCGGCTCATCGCCCGCGGCTATCTCTATAAGGAGATCGGGCGGGAGCTGAACATCTCGCCGAAGACGGTCGAGGCTCACGTGAGCGCCGTGCTCAGGAAGCTGCAGCTCTCGAACCGCCACGAGCTTGGACGCTGGGCGGTGGAGCGGCGCCTGGTCGACTGAGCCTCCGGGATCGGCGATACTCGCCAGGTGGCGAAGGCGACCCGCTCCGAGATCCACGTCGATGAGACCGCCCTGGGAGCGCTGAGAGCCTCGTTCAAGGGGGACGTGGTCGTCCCCGGCGAGCCGAGCTACGACGCGCAACGCCGGGTGTGGAACGGGTCCATCGATCGGCGGCCGGCGGCGATCGCGCGCTGCCGCGACGCCACGGACGTCTCGGCGGCCCTGCGATTTGCCCGGCAGACGGATCTGACGACAGCCGTTCGCAGCGGGGGTCACAGCTTCCCGGGGCACTCGGTCTGCGACGACGGGATCGTCGTCGACCTGGGCCTCTTGAAGGGGATCGAGATCGACCCGGAGGCCCGGACCGCGAGGGTCGAGGCTGGTGTGTCGTTGGGCGAGCTGGACACCGCAACCCAGGAGCACGGACTCGCCGTTCCAGCGGGGATCGTGACGCACACCGGGGTAGCGGGGCTGACGCTGGGCGGCGGGATCGGGTGGATCATGCGAAAGCATGGGCTGAGCATCGACCAGCTCCTGTCCGTGGACGTGGTCACGGCCGAGGGCGAGCTCGTAAAGGCAAGCGAGGACGAGAACGCCGACCTCTTCTGGGGGGTGCGAGGTGGCGGCGGCAACTTCGGTGTCGTGACCGAGTTCCGGTTCAGGCTCAATGCGCTCGGCCCGGCGGTGCTCGCGGGCCCGATCATGTGGCGGATGAGGGATGCCCCTGAGGTTCTGCGGTTCTATCGCGACTGGATCTCCGCGGCGCCCGACGAGTTGATGACCATCGTCATCCTGCGCAAGGCGCCGCCACTCGATTTCGTGCCCGCGGAGCTGCACGGCGAGCTCGTGATCAACGTCGTCTGCTGCTACGCGGGAGCCGTGGATGAGGGGGAGGAGGTGCTGAGGCCGATGAAGACGTTCGGATCGCCCGTGCTCGACCTCTGTGTCCCCAAGCCCTTCCTCGAGCACCAAGCGATGTTCGACGCCGCTTTCCCGCACTACCGCTGGTACTACAACCGGGCGTGCGACGTCGCCGAGCTCACCGACGAGGTGATCGACATCACCGTCGAGCACTCGCAGCGCATCCGCTCGCCGCTTACCGCCTTCCCGGTTTGGCAGCTCGGCGGAGCGGTATCCCGGGTGGCTCGCGACGAGACCGCCTACGACACACGAGGCGCGGGGCATGCCTTCAACATCACCGCCTGCACCGAGACGGAAGATGGCTTCGACTCCGAGCGCGAGTGGGTTCGGGATCTGTGGTCGGCGCTCGAGCCCTTCCACACGAGCGTCTACGTGAACTTCCTCGGGGAGGAGGGGGAGGAGCGGGTCCGGCAAGCCTATGGCGCGCCGAAGTACGACCGCCTCAAGGCGCTGAAGCGAAAGTACGACCCCGACAACCTCTTCCGCCTGAACCAGAACATCCCGCCGGACTGAACCGGCGACCTTCCATCGACAGGGATGACGCGACCGGCTTTCCTGCTCGGGCGGCCGTGGTAGGGTCAGGGCCTCCTGGGGTCGGAAGGGGGTCGGAAGGGGGTTGATGATCAAGCGGCTGTTGTTGTCGGCCGTGCTCGCCTTGGTCCTGGCGGCGCCCGGAAGTGCCCTGGCCGCGAGCGCGGAGCAGCTCTCCCCGTCGGCGCTCGCCTTTCCCGCGGCCTTCACGGCGAGGCCGGACGGCAGCCGCATCCTCTACGGGGAGCGCTACACGGGCCGCATCAGGTGGCTCGATCCAACCACGGGAATGAGCACGCCATTCTTCACCGTCCCCAACGTGGCGGGCGACGGGGACGAGGGTCTTCTGGGCCTGGCCCTGCCTCCGAGTTACCCCAGCGACAGTCGGGTGTGGGCGTTCGCGACGCGCACGGTGTCGGGGACGGCCAAGAACCAGCTTCTGCGGGTCCGGGCGGATGGCAGCGGCTTCACGGTCATTCGCAACCTGCCGACCTGGACCAGCCACGACGGCGGCCGCATCATGTTCGGCCCCGACGGGAAGCTCTACACCGTCGTCGGATACACCGACAGGAAAGGCCTGGCCCAGGACCTGTCGAGCCTGGCGGGAAAGGTGCTGCGGCTGAATCCCGACGGCACCGTGCCCTCGAACAACCCCAGCGCGGGAAGCCCGATCATCGGCTACGGGATCCGCAACTCCTTCGGCTTCACGTTCGATCCCCAACAGGGGCACCTGTGGCTTGCCGACAACGGCCCGGAATGCAACGACGAGCTCAACCTGATCGCTCGCCTGACGCTCAGGAACTACGGCTGGGGGCCGCGGGCAACCTGTACCTCGCCACCTCCGGCGCCCCGCAACACGAACCAGGACGGGCAGAGCCCGGTGCTTCCGAAGCTCACCCTCCCTGTGTCGCAGGGGATCACCGGGACCGCCTTCTGCCGCCTCTGCGGGCTCCCGTCGAGCGGCGGCCAGCTCTTCTTCGCCGATTTCAATACCGGCACGATCCGCCGCGCCAAGCTGACCTCCGATCGCCGGGGGATCGTCTCCCAGGCGCCGTTCTACGACCATTCCGACGCCGTCCTCTCGGTCGAAACGCCGCTCGACGGCGGGCCGATCTTCTTCAGCACCCGGACGAACATCTTCCGGCTCGATCCCTGAACCCACCCCGTTTCCGGCGGGCGAACGTGGTCCGTATGCGGCTCCGGTGGTAACTTGGCCGGGAAGCCCGAGTGGCCGAGTGGGGGAGAGGAGCGAGCGTGGAGAGGGCGCGGTGTGGGCCAGCACGTACCCGATGGTGCGATGCTGAGAGCTGCCGGCGCGGCGCGCGCCAGCTTCGCCTCTGCAGCGCGATCGCCCTTGTCTGCCTGAGCCTCGCCGGCTCGGCCTCCGCAGCCGCCCCGCCCACTGGGGCCTCGGGCATTTCGATCTCCACCGCGGCGGAGGGCAAGGTGGGCGGGGGCGTGGACGCGGGCATCTTTGACACATGCGCACTGCTGACAAACGGCACGCTCACCTGCTGGGGCCCTGAGTTCTACGGCGAGGCCACCCCGCCCGCGGGCACCTTCAAGGCTGTAAGTGCGGGTGGCGACCACAGCTGCGGGATAAAGACGAGCGGCTCCCTCGCCTGCTGGGGCTACAACGGGAACGGCCAGGCGACCCCTCCCGCCGGCACCTTCACCGGGGTGAGCGCCGGCTGGCATCAGGCCTGCGGCATCAGGACGGCGGGCACCCTCGCCTGCTGGGGCGGCGGCGTCACGCCCCCCCAGGGCACCTTCACCTCGGTGAGCGCCGGCGATTTCTTCGGCTGCGGCGTGAGGACGAGCGGCACGGTGGCCTGCTGGGGCGACGACACCTATGGGCAGGCGACCCCGCGAACGGGCACATTCATCGCGGTGAGCGCCGGCATCGTCCACACCTGCGGGATCAGGACGAACGGCGCCCTCGCCTGCTGGGGCTACAACGGGAACGGCCAGGCCAAGCCGCCCGCGGGCACCTTCACCGCGGTGAGCTCCGGGGGTGACCACACCTGCGCGATCAGGGCGAACGCCACCCTCGCTTGCTGGGGCGACAACAGCTATGGGCAGGCCACCCCGCCGGCGGGCACCTTCACCGCGGTGAGCGCTGGCGCCGACCACGCCTGCGCTGTGAGGACGAATGGCGCCCTCGCCTGCTGGGGCGCCAACGACGGCGGTCAGGCCACGGCGCCTACGGGCACCTTCGCGGGCGCCGCTGTTGACGGAGGGACTGACTTCACCTGCGGCGCACAGCACAGCGGCGCCCTCGCCTGCTGGGGTAACAACTCGTCCGGCCAGGCCGCTCCTCCCACCGGCATCTTCACCGCGGTGAGCGCGGGCCTCTTACATGGCTGCGGGGTGAGGGCGAACGGCGCGGTCGCCTGCTGGGGCGCAAACGGCGACGGCCAGTCGACCCCGCGCTCGGGCACCTTCGCCTCGGTGAGCGCCGGCGCCTACCACACCTGCGGGATGAAAGCGGATCGCTCCCTCTCCTGCTGGGGGCGCAACGGCCTCGACCAGGCGACCCCGCCGACTGGCGCCTTCAACTCGGTCAGCGCCGGCGCCTACCACACCTGCGGGGTGAGGGTGAACGGCGTCGTCGCCTGCTGGGGGCGCAATCGCAGCCACCAGGCCAGCCCGCCAGCGGGCACGTTCACCGCAGTGAGCGCCGGAGACATACACACCTGTGGCATCAGGACCAACGGCGCCCTCGCCTGCTGGGGCTACAACGGCAACGGACTTTCCACCCCGCCGGCGGGCACCTTCACCGCGGTGAGCGCCGGCCATCTCCACAGCTGTGCCATAAGGACGGACGGTACGGTGGCCTGCTGGGGCCGCACCCTCGAAGGCCAATCCACGCCCCCCGCCGGAACCTTCACCGCGGTGGCCGCCGGCGGCGACCACACCTGTGGGATGAAGACGAACGGCACCGTGGTCTGCTGGGGTGACGACACAAGCGGCGAGGCCACCCCGCCTGCCGGCTTCGGTTGAGCCCGTACTAAGAGTGGGGGAGGGCGTCGACCGAGCCGAACAGCGGCACGACTCGGTCGATCTCCGTCAGCAGCAGGACCCGCTTGACGGGGGCCTCGTCCGGGATGACGATCTCCAGTTTCTGCCTGCGGTTCTCCAGCCGCTCGGCTAGCTCGAACAGCACCCGGACCCCCGAGCTGTCGAGGTGGTGCGTGGCCGTCAGGTCGAGCACCAGACCGGTGGCCGTGTTGGGCACCGCCTCGAGCAGTCTGTCCCTCACCGATCGAGCGTTGGCTAGGTCCACCTCGCCTTTCAGGTGAGCGAGCACCGCCTCGCCGAGCGGTTCGAACTCGAGCTCCTCAACCGGTCCCATCTCGCCCTCCCTCGAGGTGGCGGACCATCCGAACCTCCGTCCCGTCCTCGGGGTTCGTCATCACGCTGACCTCGTCCATCACCGCGTCGATCAGCCCCAGGCCGCGACCCCCGCGGTCGTCGCGTCGCTTCCGCCACTGGCCAAAGTCGCGGACTGTGACGGACACCGCTCGGCCCGAGAGAGTGGCGAGCACCTCCACCGACCCGTCCCCGGGGCCGTACGCGTGCTCGATCGCGTTCGCAGCGGCCTCGTTGCAGGCGAGGACGATGTCGTACCCCTCCTCGTCGCTGGCGTCGCACTGTCTCAGCCAGCCGCGCAGGGTGCGGCGAAGCGCGGCCAGCGTCGGAGGCTCGGCTGGCATCGTGAGCTGAAGGCCCTCCGGCACGAGCTCAATCGGGCTGAGCGTGAGCAACGTGACGTCGTCCTCCCCGCTGGGGCCCAGCTGTGCGAGCAGCCGGTCGCAGAGCTCCTCGAGATCTCCGTGGTCCCCTACGCATGCAGCAAGGCGTGCCAGACCCTCGTCAATGGGCCTCCGTCGCTTCTCGATCAGGCCGTCCGTGTAGAGCAGAAGCGTCGAGCCGGGGCTGAGCTCGTACTCCGCGTCCGTGTACGTGGTGATCCCCTGGACGCCGAGGGGAAGCGACCGTCCCCCGTCCAGGTACAGGGTGGACCCGTCCGGGTTCGCCTGGAGTGGCGGCAGATGGCCCGCGTTGGCAAGACGCACTCGACCCGAGGTCGGATCGAACACGAGGTAGATGACCGTGGCCATGACGCTGTCTTCGTGGATCCAGGCGAGACGATTCAGGCGGGCGAGCGCGGCAGAGGGACGATGCAACTCGACGGCGTAAGCGCGCAAGGCATTGCGCAGCTGCGCCATGACCGCTGCCGCAGGAACGCCCCGCCCGGCGACGTCGCCGATCGCGAGGCCGATGCTTCCGTCGTCGAGCTCGAGCACGTCATACCAGTCGCCCCCCACCTCGACGCCGGCGCCGCCGGGTTCGAAGCGCGCCGCCAGCCGCACCCCAGGGATCTCCGCCAGGCGCTCCGGAACGAAGCTTCGCTCGAGTACATCGGCGCGCTTCCGCTCGGTGATGTCGCGGATCGCACTCGACACGAGGATGCCCTGCTCCGTGGGGAGAGGGCTGAGGCTGATCTCGACGGCGAACTCCGTGCCGTCCTTCTTCAGTCCCCAAAGGTCGAGTCCCGCTCCCATCGCGCGCGTTTCCGAGTCTAGGAAGTAGCCGCCTCGGTGGCCCGGATGAGAGGCGCGGAAGCGCTCCGGTACGAGGACCTCGACCTCCCTGTCCAGGAGCTCCTGGCGGGCGTAGCCGAACAGCCTCTCCGCCTGGGCATTGACGAGCACGATCCTTCCCTCCTCGTTCACGATCACCATCGCGTCCGGCGCGGACTCGACGAGCTCGCGGAACTGCTCCTCGGCCCGCCTCTGATCGGTGACGTCCTGCGCCGTCCCGAAGATCCTCACAGGGTTGCCGCTGTCATCCGTTGTCACCTGCCCGCGTCCGTGAACGATTCTGGTGGCCCCGTCCGGACGAACGACGCGATGCTCGAAGTCGAAGGGAGCGTGTTCGACCAACGCCCTGCGAAGCGTCCGGTCGACCGCGTCGCGATCCTCGGGGTGGACGTAGCTCAGGAGGTCGCCGTAGCTGGCCGGGGGTCCCCCCAGCTTGAGGCCGTAGATCCGGTATAGCTCTCGTGACCAGGCGACCTCGTCGGAGGAGACATGCCACTCCCAGGTCCCGATGTGAGCGACGCTTTGTGCCTCGCCGAGAAGCGCAACCAGCCGCTCGCTGCGCTGCCGCAGCACCGAGATCAGAACGCCGGCCACGGTCAGTGTGCCGGCGGCCATCAGCCAGCTGAGGGCAGGGTCGGCCGCATCCCCCTGGCCAACCAGCGCAGCCGCGTAGCCGATGACGCAGACCAGGAGCGTCGGAACGGCGCGCCAGAAGTCGAGGAAGAAGAACGCGGCGAGAACGGCCCAGAAGTAGTACCCGGCGTAGGCCGCGGCCGCATCGGCCCCTCCTGAGTACACGACCACCGTGATCAGGGCGGCTCCCAGCGCGGGCAGCAGGTAGAAGACCCGTATGGGGATGCGCTCGAAGCCGATCAGCATCACCGCGGCGACTGTGTACGCGAGGACCGCCGGGCCGACGATTCCGGGAACGAAGCGATCGGGATCGTGCGGGAGGAGCAGCGTGAGCAAGGCCAGCGTTGCCCCGATGCCGAAGAGGTAGGAGAACGCTTGGGCCATCACGACCGGGCTCGTGACGGGCAAGAGGCCGCGCACGCTCCACCGGAGCCTGCCGAGCATCGACACCGTGATCGAGCGCCTGCCGCTCCCGGCCTTCCGCCTCGACGGTTTCTCCTCCGAGTAAGCGCTCACGTTCCCCCTCGGCCAGGCAGGGTAACGCGCGCACGCCTACCTGCAAGCAGGTGCCCAGGCGGAAGGTCCAGTGAGGCTAGTGGTCAGGACGAAGGCTCTTTGTCCGACGAATCCTGCTCGTATGTGACGACGGGGGCATCTTCGCCGGGCTCGAGCATCGAGATCTTTCGGCTCGGGTCGCGGTAAGCTCGCCGACGTGCTTGCCATCACCGAGGACGCCGCGACGGCGATTGACAGCATCCTCTCCACGTCCGGGCTGCCCGATGGGGCGGGCCTCCGCATCACCCAGGAGGTGAGCGCCCAGAGCGACGGAGAGACCCGAACCGACCTCCGCCTGGCGGTGGTCGAGTCCGCCGAGGAGGGGGACGAGGTGCTCGAGGACGTCCGGATCTTCCTCGACCCCCAGGCCGCGGACTTCCTCGACAACAAGCTTCTGGATGCCGACGTCGAGGGGGAGGAGGTTCGCTTCAGCCTCGATGTCCAGGCCGAGTCCAGCTAGCGGCACGCCCCCGCATCGGTTAGGTTCCCTCCCGCAACCAGACCGGAGGCGACATTGGACGAGAGCCTGCTGAAGAAGATCCCGCTGTTCGCCGAGGTGCCCGACGAGGACCTGCGCAAGGTGGCGACGTTCGCCACCACCGAGGAGTTTCCTGAGGGCGCGACCGTGGTGAAGGAAGGGGCGTACTCGAACCACTTCTACGCGATTCAGGAGGGGACGGTCAAGGTGGAGCGGGCAGGCGAGCACCTCGCCGACCTCGGTCCGGGCGACGTGTTCGGCGAGCAGGGACTGCTGGAGCGCCAGGAGCGGTCGGCAAGCGTCGTGGCCAGCTCGCCGCTCCGGGTCATCAAGATCGAGCATTGGGAGCTCTCGCGCATGCGCAAGACGATGCCCGAGGTGGTCGAGGACCTCGAGCGCCGGGTGCAAGAGCGCCAGGGCTAGGCGCCCACGCAGCCTCTCCGTTTGGGCATAGACTCCCGCTCCACATACGGTCGGTGGTCAAGGGAAGCCCGGTGAAAGTCCGGCGCGGTCCCGCCACTGTGACCGGGTAATACGTTGCCGCACGACGTCGGCCCCAGCGATGGGTACGGCATCAGCCACTGGGGACGCCACAGCGTTCCTGGGAAGGCGCGGCCCGGATCCCGGAAGCCAGGAGACCTGTCCGCCGGCCAGCCCTATCAACCCTCGAGGAAAGGGTGGCTGAAATGGTCATACCTGCACTGCGGCTCGGCAGCTCCGCTGCCGCGCTCGTCATCTCGTTGCTCCTGCTCCTTCCCGCCGGCGCGGCGGCTACCACAGGCGCCGATCTGCGCGTGGTCAACTCCGCCGGCAGGACGCTGGGCGAGCAGCGTCAATACACCGGCACCGTTCAGATCAGGACGGATCCGAACGCGGATTGCTTCGGTGCCCCTGGCGGAAGCGGCGATCGCGTCAAGGTCCCGGGCGCGACGGGACTTGGAATCGTCCGCGATGCGCTCGACACCGACACCGACCTGCGGCCGCTCTCCGTCACGGACCAGTTCTCCTTCGGTCTCGCGGTCTGCGGGATCGGGGGCTTCGAGGCTGGCGGCTCCAGCTTCTGGTACCTGAAGTACAACCACGCGGGCTCGCAGGTCGGGGGCGACCAGCTCAGCCTCCACCAGGGCGATCAGGTCCTCTGGTATCTCTCGCCCGGATTTCCACCCCCGGTGGAACTGGCGCTGCTGGCGCCGGCCCGCGTGAAGCCCGGCGTTCCGTTCCAGGTGACCGTGGTCCAGTTCGACGATTCTGGGAAGCGGCTCCCCGCGTCCGGGGCAACCGTGTCCGGAGGAAACTCGCCTGTGGTCACCGGACCGCAGGGCAAGGCGACCGTAACGGTGGCAACCCAGGGCACGGGCTCCCTGCGGGCCACTCGGTCGAGTGACGGCAGCATTCCGTCGAACAGGGTCGCCGTCTGTGTCAACTCGGATCTGTCCAAGTGTCCGAGCGCACACGGGAAGCTCATCCTGGGGAGCCTGCGGCCAGACGAGATCGCCGGCACCCGAGGCTGGGATCGGATCTGGGCTCGGGCCGGCGACGACGTCATCAACATCACCTCCGGGGGCGTGGACCGGGTGAGCTGCGGCGTCGGCCGCGACCGGGTAGTCGTGTCGTCGGGAGACAGCGGCGACGCAATCGACGATAGCTGCGAGCGGGTCGTGCGGCGGTGACCACACGCCCGCGCCGGGCCGCCGCCGCGGCGCTCGTGTGCGGCGCCGCGGCGGCCGGTTGCGGCTTCGGGGCAGGGCCAAGCTCCGAGGGCACGGCAACGCTGACCGTGACCCGCGACTACGGCTCCAGGACGCTCGTGGACGGGGCGCTGGACGACCCATCCTCATCGGAGACTGTGATCCGTTTCCTCGATCGCGAGGCCGAGATCACGACGCGTTACGGCGGCGGCTTCGTGCAGTCGATCGACGGATTGGCCGGCACCGAAAGGGACGGGCGGCGCTACGACTGGTTCTTCTACGTCAATGGGGTCGAGTCCGCGGTCGGCTCCGCCGATGTGCACGTCCAGGGCGGAGACCGGATCTGGTGGGACTATCGCGACTGGACCGACGCCATGCGGGTCCCGGCGGTGGTCGGATCGTGGCCGGAGCCGTTCGCTCAGGCTTCGGCAGAAGCTGATCACCCGCCCGTGCGCGTCGAGTGCCTGGCCGGCGGCGCCGCCTGCGAGCTGGCGGCGGACCGTCTGGATGACGCCGGGGTGGAGGCGACGGTCGACCGCGGGGAACAACGGCCGGCCGCCGGGACAACGCGGCTACTGGTGGGCCCATGGCGCCGGGTCGGCGGCGACTCGGCGGTCGACGAGTTGCGCGGCGGCCCCAAGGCGAATGGGGTGTTCGCCACCTTCAAGGGCCCGGTCGACGGTGATTATCAGCTGGAGGCGCTCGACTCGACGGCCACGCCGGTCAGGGATCTCGGTCCCGATGCCGGCCTGGTGGCTGCGCTGGGTGACGGCGAGGCGCCGACCTGGATCGTCACGGGGTCCGCAGGCTCGGGGGTACGCCGGGCGGCCGGCTCATTAGACGCCGCGGCGCTGCGAAACCGCTACGCCGTGGCCGCCCCGCCGGGCGGGCCGCCCGTGGCGCTCCCGCTCCAGCAGGGCGGGGCGGAATGAGACCGGCGCTCTCCTACCTGCCCCGGCATACGCCCCTCCACGACGCGGGTGCCGGGGCCGCCGGCGTCTATCTGGGCTCTTTCGTGCTCGTGGCCTTCGTCAACTCGAGTCCGATCGTGCTCGCCGGTGCGGGAGCGGGCGTCGCCGTCGCGGGCTTGGGCGCTCAGGCGGGGAGAGCGCTCAGCGCCTCCCTGCGCTGGGGCGCGACGCTCGGCATCTTCATCGTCGCCGTCAATGGTCTGGTCGTCCAACGTGGCGACACGATCCTGGTCCACGGCCTGTGGCTGCCGCTGATCGGCTCCACGGACCCAAGTGCAGAGGCGCTCGCCGAGGGCGGCGTGCTCGCGCTGCGAATCGTGGTCGTGCTGATGGCCTTCGCGGTGCACACCGCCTGCGTTGACCCCGACCGCACGCTCCGCCTGCTGCGGCCTGTGGCCCGCCGCTCGGCGCTGACCGCGACGCTCGTCGCCCGCCTGGTGCCCCTTGCCGTCGCCGATCACCTCCGGCTTGGCGAGGCCGCCGCGCTCCGCGGTCCGGCCGCGGCGCCTGTGGGCCGTGCCGCGCTGGCGCGTCGTCTGGTCGCCGGGTCCCTCGACCGAGCGATCGACGTTGCCGCCACTCTCGAGCTGCGGGGGTACGCGCGGGGAGCCCCGGGTTCAGCCCGCGGCGGCCGCCGCTCGCGCCGCGATGAGCGGTTCTTTGCCGCGGGGCTCATGGTCGCGGGGGCGGGTATCGCGGCCCGAGCCGCTGGCGTTGGGGCGTTCGACGCTTATCCGACCGTCGCCGTCGAGAGCGGATGGCCGGCGCTGCTCGTAGCCGCGTTCATCCCGCTCGCGGCGGCCGTTCCGCTGGTGAGGCGCCCCCGTGGCTGAAGCGCTGGTCCGTACGGCATCGCTGTCATATCGCTATCCGGGCGGCGGTGCCGACAGCCTGCACGACGTCAGCCTCGAGCTCGAGCCGGGCCAGTTGATTGTCCTCGCGGGCCGTTCCGGGTCCGGAAAGTCGACTCTCCTGCGGGCCTGTTGCGGGCTCGTGCCCCACTACCACGGCGGCGAGGTGAGTGGCGAGATCGAGGTAGGTGGATTCGACGTTCGCCATCACGGCCCAGCGGAGCTTGGCGGAATCGTGGGGCTGGTCGCGCAAGATCCCGAGACGCAGGTCGTCTCGACCACGGTGCGCGCCGAGCTGGAGCTGCCCCTCGAGATCCGCGGCGAGCCCGCCACCGCCCGCGCACGGGCGGTGGAGGAGGCGGCCCTGGCCCTGGCGATCCCACACCTGCTCGATCGCACCGCGGACTCCCTTTCGGGAGGAGAGCTGCAGCGGGTGGCCTTGGCTGCGGCTTTGGTCGGCCGGCCGCGCTTGGTGCTTCTGGACGAGCCGACCTCCCAGCTCGACCCGGTGGCCGGGGACGAGCTGATCGGTCTGCTGCGCCGGCTGAACGAGGAGTGGGGGCTTGCGGTGGTCTGCGCCGAGCACCGGCTCGAGCGCTGCCTCTCGGCGGCCGACCGCGTGCTCGCCATGGCGGAAGGCCGAATCGTCTTCGATGGCGCGCCCCAGGACTTCCTCAGGTGGGCCCTGGCTAGCGACTCCGCTCTGGCCACGCCGGGGGCACGCCTCTTCGAGGGCGCCGGCCTGCACCCCCCACCGACCTCGGTGAAGACTGCCCGAAAACACTTAATCCGGCGGCGGCTCGCCTCCCGCTACGCCGCCCCCGGGCTAGGGCCTGGGCCTGACCCGGCAGACACCTCCGTATCTACCGGGACTTCGTCCCTAGCCCCGGCCCCCGAAGCCTCGAAACCGAAACCGCCAAGTAGGTCGCCCGCCCTCCAGGTCTCCGATCTCTGGGTCGAGCTCGACGACGGTCGCGGGCCACGTGAGGTGCTGCGCGGGGTCGACCTCTTGCTGGACCCCGGCGAGCGGGTGGCGCTGATGGGTCGCAACGGTGCCGGCAAGACCACTCTTCTGCGCGCGGCCGCAGGCCTGGTCGACCCCGTGCGGGGACGGATCTCGGCGCCGGGTGGCTGCGCGCTCCTGGCTCAGCGCCCCGGCGACCTCCTGATTCGCGAACGGGTCGCCGACGAGTTGCCCGGCAGTACGGGCCTCCGGGCGCTTGCCTCGGTGGGACTTGGGTGGGCGGCGGACGCCGACCCGCGCGATCTGTCCGGCGGCGAGCGCCAGCGGCTGGCGCTCGCGCTGGTGATGGCCGGTCGGGCCGATGGAGGGCTCCCAGGGCTGGTCGGTCTCGACGAGCCGACGCGCGGGATGGACTGGGCCCGCAAACAGGAGCTCGCGGCCTGGATAGCCGAGATGGCCCACAGGGGGGCGAGCGTGGTGGTCGCCACTCACGACGTCGAGTTCGCCTCGGCGTTCGCGGAGCGCGTCGTGCTGCTCGGGGACGGCGAGCTGATCGCGGACGGCCCGGTCGGCGAGATCCTTTCCGGCGGCTGGTACTTCGCCACCGAGGTGGCCCGCATTCTGGGAGCCACCGGCGCAATCTCCCCCGAGCAGGGCGCGGCCCTGCTTCGCCACCAGTTGGCCGGGGCTAGGGACGAGGTCGCGGCTTCATGACTTGGCAGCTGACGGCATATGCATTGCTGGCCCTGGTGCTGGCGGGAGGGCTCGCGTGGTACGAGCGTTCCCGGCCGCCAGCGAGAATCGTCGCGCTGGTGGCGGCGCTGGCGGCGCTGGCGGTCGCGGGACGGCTTGCCCTCGCGCCAATCCCGAACGTGGTGGCGACGACCGACATCGTGCTGATCACCGGCTATGCGGTGGGGGCGGCTCCCGGGTTTGCGGTGGGAGCGCTCGCCGCCGTCGTCTCCAACCTGTGGCTCGGCCAGGGGCCGTGGACACCGTGGCAGATGGCCGGGTGGGGTCTGGTCGGGATTGGGGGCGCCGCGCTTGCCGTCCTCACCGGGCGCCGCCTGGGCCGGGGCGGGCTCGCTGTCGCGTGCGGTCTGGCCGGGTTGGCCTATGGCGCGCTCCTCGACCTCTCGGTCATGGTCAGCTACGGGGGAGAGCAGTCACTTGATCGCTACCTGGCGCTTTCCGCCCGCGGGATCCCCTTCAACGTCGCTCACGCGGCCGGGAACATCGCCCTGGCGCTCGCCGCAGGCCCCGCGTTGGTGCGGATGGTCTCGCGCTACCGGAGCAGGTTCGAGTTCACGTGGCCGGATGGGCCGGCGCGGCAGCGTGCCGAACCGCGGGCGACCGCGGGGGGCGTCGCCCTGCTGCTCGCGGCCATCGCGGTTGTCGGGGCGCTGGCCCTGCCGGGCGAGGCCCGGGCGGGGACCGCCTCGGCAAGGCACTGGCTCGAGCGAATGCAGAACGCGGATGGCGGCTTCGGAGCGTCCCCCGAAGCCACGTCCAACGCGGCGATCACGGGCTGGGCAGTCTTGGGGATGGAGGCCGCCGGCCGCAATCCGCTCGACGTAAAACGGGGAGGGCGCTCGGCGGTCGGCTACCTTCGCTCCCAGGTCGCCGAATTGCGGTCGACCGGCGATCTGGAGCGGACAATTCTCGCCCTCGAGGGCGCGGGCGCGGATCCGCGGAGCTTCGGTGGCCGCGACCTGGTTGCCGAGCTTCGCCGGCGACGGTCCGGGAACGGTTCGTTCGAGGGCCAGGTGAACCTGACGGCCTTCGGCGTCCTGGCGTTGCGCGCCGCGGGCGTCTCGCCATCCGCCGTCCGATCCTCGGCCGCCTGGCTCCGTCAGGCTCAAAACAATGACGGCGGCTGGGGCTTTCAGCCGGACGCGGGAAGCGACCCGGACAGCACTGGGGCCGTGGTCCAAGGCTTGGCGGCGGCCGGGGGCGCGCACCGGGCGACCGCACGAGGAACGTCCTACCTGCGCCGCGCCCAGCGCTCCGACGGCGGCTTCGCGCTGGCCGACGGCGGACCGACCAACTCACAGTCGACCGCTTGGGCGGTCCAGGGCCTGATCGCCGGAGGAACCAATCCCGCCGTCCGGACGAACGGACGCAGCCCCTTCGACTATCTGGAGAGTCGCCAGGCAGCCGACGGCCACTACCGCTACTCGCAGGCGAGCGACCAGACACCCGTCTGGGTCACCGCCCAGGCGCTGCTCGCGGTCAGCCGCAAGGCATTCCCGCTGGCCGCGGTACCGCGCTCCCCGGCGGGTGCTCGATCGGGAAGTGGGCCCGGGGACACTGCCGGTACGGGTAGCGCCGAGTCGACGCAGGGGGACGTATCCCCGACTGGCGGGCCGGTCGCGACCGGCAGACCCTCCGGCGGAGCCCCGGGCGATCCCGCGCAGCCCCGGCAAGGAGTCAGGGGAGAGCTCGCTGCAGGCGGTCGGCCGGATGCGGCGGCCCCCCCGGTCGCCGCCGCCACCGCGGACGGCGGCCGGCCGGGCACCTCCGCCTACGTCGGTGCGGGCTTCGCGCTCCTCACGGCCGCGCTGGTCGGCGGGTTCTTCTGGTACCGCCGCCGTCTGCCCGAATAAATCCGCCGAAAGCCTCGGCTTCGCCTACGCGTCCGGCTCCGCCGGACGACCGGTCGCCTCCCGCTCCCTCGGCGGGGCGAGGGTCCGAACCCGACCCGGCAGTCTGCACGCATCTACCGCGACTTCGTCGCTAGCCCGACCAGACACGCGGTGGCACGGGTACCGTTCTTGCGATGGACGTGGAGACCGCAATCCGCAGCCGGCGTACGCACAAGGCCTTCCGGCCCGACCCGGTGCCGAGCGAGGTCCTCGACGAGTTGTTCGACCTGGCCCGCTGGGCCCCGAACCACAACCTGACCAATCCGTGGCGCTTTCGCGTGCTGGGGCAGCGGACGCTGGACCGCCTCAAGCAGGCGGCCGGCACCGAGGCGGCGTCGAAGCTCGACCGCGCACCGACGCTCGTCGTCTGCTCGTGTGCCCTTGGCGGTGATCCGGTGCAGGACGAGGAGGACCTTCATGCGACTGCCTGCGCCGCCTACATCGTGCTGCTGGCCGCGCATGCCCGCGGGTTGGCCGGCTACTGGCGGACCCCCAGCGTCCTGCGTACGGAGGCCGGGCGTGCTGCGGTCGGGCTCGGAGCGAGCGAGCACTTCGTCAGCCTCATCCACCTCGGTGAACCGATCCAGGAGAGGGAAGCGCCCAGCCGGGCTCCCCTCGCCGACACCGTCGTCTACCTGGACTGAGGCCCCGACCGATGCTCTCCCGCTCCGACGCACTCGAGGCACTCAGCGGCGAGCGTTTCGACGTGGTCGTGATCGGCGGTGGGATCACCGGCGCGGGCGTGGCGCTCGACGCCGCCTCGCGTGGCTACTCGGTGGCTCTGGTCGAGCGCCACGACTACGCCTCGGGGACCTCGAGCCGCTCCTCGAAGATGGTGCACGGCGGCCTTCGCTATCTGCGGAACTTCGACCTCGGCCTGGTGCGCGAGGCGCTCCTGGAGCGCCAGCTCATGGTCGACCTCTCGCCGCACCTGGTGTATCCGATGCCCTTTCTCGTCCCGACCCTCGGCGAGGCGCGCCGCGACTGGCGAATCGGCATCGGGCTGAACATGTACGACGTCATGGCCACCACCCGGGTGGGCCAGGCGCGGCGCGAGCGCCAGGCCCGCGAGCGCGCCTCCAGGGGGCGGGCGGCCGGCGAGCACGCCGAGAGTGACTACTGGGCGCCGGACCGCCACCGCACGATCCCAGGCAACGAGGCGGCGGAGCTGATCCCGGCGCTGGCACCGCGGGACCCCAAGGAGGCGTATCTGTTCTACGACTGCCAGACCGACGACGTCCGCTTGGTGCTCACCGTGTTGGGCGAGGCGGCGCGCTTCGGCGCCGTGTTCGTGAACGGCGCCGAGGTGATCGAGCTGATCTCGGACGGCGGCAGGGCCACCGGCGTCGTCTGCACGGACGCCGAGAGCGGCGAGAGCTTCCAGGTCAGGGCGACCAACGTGGTCAACGCGACGGGCGTCTGGGCCGACCGCATCCGCCCAGAGGAGATCCTCGCCGAGGAGGAGGTGCCCCGGATTGCCCCCAGCCGGGGCACGCACATCACGATCCCGACCGAGAAGCTTCCGCTCACCGAGGCGGCGTGCATCGTGCCGGCGGGCGAAGAGCGGACGATCTTTGCCCTTCCGTGGTACGGGCGGGCGCTGATCGGCACGACCGACCGCGACTACGACGGGGACATCGCCAGCGTCCAGCCTTCCGGAGAGGACATTGAGTACCTGCTCGAGGCGGTCAACTCGTTCTTCGGGCTGGACCTGGGGCTGGCGGACATCAGCGGCGCCTTTGCAGGCGTGCGTCCGCTGATCTCGGGGGGTGACCCGCGAAAGTCCGTGGACATCTCGCGCCGCGCGGAGCTGTACGAGACGTCCTCGGGGCTGCTGACGATCACCGGCGGAAAGCTGACCACCTGGCGGCGGATGGCGAAGCAGGTCGTCGACCGGATGGTCGAGCGCGAGGGACGGGAGGCGCCGTGCCGGACCACGGAGATTCCGCTGGGCATGTCGGCGAGCGAGGAAGACCTGCAACCGGCGGCTGGACCTTCGGTGGCCGAGCTGCCCGACGGCTCCCTCGAGCTGCTCGCCTTTCGCTATGGGCACGCGTCGCGCGACGTTCTGAAGGTCGCCGGCGAGCGGCCCGAGTGGGCCGAGCCGATCGTTTCCGGCCAGCCTGACCTGCTCGCGGAGGCGGTGATCGCCGCGCGGCTGGAGCAGGCACGCTCGGTCGCGGATGTGCTGCTGCGCCGGACCCGGCTCGGGCTCCTCGCTGCGCCACAGCTTCGTGACGCCGAGGCCGTGCGACCGGTAGCCGAGGCAATCGGGGGGGAGCTGGGGTGGAGCGCCCGCCGCGTTCGCGCCGAAGCCGATCAGTGGACGGCCGTCGCGGAAGGCGAGGGCATCGATCCGGCACACCCCGTAAGCTCGCCCGCGTGAGGCTGTTCATCGACACCGGGAGCGTCGCCGAGGTCGAGGAGATCGCAGCCTGGGGGATTCTCGCCGGCGCCACCACCAATCCCTCGTTGCTGGCAAAGGAGCAGGGTGATCCGGGAGAGATCATCCAGCGCATATGCAATCTGGTCGGCGGTCCGGTCTCCGCCGAGGTCGTCTCCTCGGATCCCGATGGGATGGTCGCCGAGGGGCGTGCGCTCCGCGAACTGCATGAGCACGTCACCGTCAAGGTGCCCTTCTGCGAGCAGGGCCTGGCGGCGACCCACGAGTTGACCGCCGACGGCATCCCGGTCAACATGACGCTCGTCTTCTCCGCCAATCAGGCGCTGCTGGCGGCCGGCGCGGGTGCGACCTACGTCTCCTGCTTCATGGGCCGCCTGGACGACATCTCGGTCGACTCCGGCCAGGTCGTAGGTGAGATCGTCGAGTGCTTCCGGGCGGGCGGGGTCACCTCGCAGATCATCGCGGCATCGGTGCGTCACCCGGAGCACGTGATCACGGCCGCCAAGCTCGGCTGCGAGATCGCGACCGTTCCGGCCAAGGTGCTGCACCAGATGCTCGAGCACCCGCTGACCACGGCAGGCGCGGAGCGCTTCCGCAAGGACTGGGAGTCACGCCCCGAATTCGCCCAGTGGCTCGAAGGTCTGACATCAACCGCCGCCTCCTCCGCTTCGCGTCCGGGGGCGGCGGGCTAGGGCGCAAACCTGACCCGGCAGGCACCTCCGTATCTACCGCGACTTCGTCGCTAGCCCGAGCCCGCTAGCGGCTGCTCGGTTGGCGGGTTTATCCTGGCGCCCGCATGGCGGACAAGCTCGAAGAGCTCCACTTGGCGAACCTGCACGCGCTCGCCGCGGAGCTCGGGGTGCCCCGCTTCCGGCTCTTGAACCGCGAGCAGCTCGTCCACGAGATCGCCGCCCGTCGCGAAGCCGGCGAGCCCGAGGCCGCTGAGCCCGAGGCGGAGCCCGAGCCCGAGCGTGAGCCAGGGTCGGATCGGGAACGGGAGTCGCTCGAACAGGTGGATACCGCGGAGGCGACCGGGACGCTTGAAATCACCCCGCAGCGTTACGGCTTCCTGCGGCTTGGGGGGATCGAAGCGGGCCCCGACGACGTCTACATCTCGGCTTCCCAGGTCCGCCGCTGTGAGCTGCGGGCGGGCGACCAGGTGTCCGGGCCGGCGCGCGCGGCCCGCCGCGGCGAACGCCACCGCGCCCTCGTCCACGTGGATCGCGTCAACGGCGGCGAGCCGCTGAAGGATCGCCCCGAATTCGAGGAGCTGACGCCGATCATGCCGAAGCGTCGCCTGGCGCTCGACCACGATCCGGCTGACGTCCTCACCCGCGCGGTCGACCTCCTGGCCCCGCTGGCGCTTGGACAGCGCGTGCTCGTGTTCGCTGCCCCGCGGTCGGGCCGGACGACTCTTCTGCGCGGCCTGGCCAGGGCTGTCCGCGCGACCCGCGGCCCCGAGCTGATCGTGCTGCTGATCGACGAGCGGCCCGAGGAGGCCACCGCGTGGCGCCAGGCCGTTGACGACGTCGAGATCGCTGCCGCGACCGCGGACCTGCCGCCCGCCGAGCAGGTCCGCCTGGCGGAGCTTGCACTCGAACGGGCACGGCGGCGCGCCGAATCGGGGGCTGACGTGGTGATGATCGTGGACTCGCTTTCGCGACTGGCTGTGGCCTCGCGGAAGGCCGCGGAGGTCAAACGCCTGTTCGGCTCCGGCCGAGACCTGGCCGAGGAGGGAGCCGGCTCGCTCACGGTGATCGCGACCGTGGTCGAGGGCGCCGAGGACGACGGCACCGCGGAGCGCGCGGTGGTGACCACGGAGAGCGCGCGGATACGGCTGGATCCCGAGTTGGCCGCCGCCGGCGTGTTCCCCGCGCTCGTGACCGCCGAGTGCCGGGTCTCGAACGAGGAGGAGCTTCGCGGGCCCGACGAGCTGGCGGCGGCGCGCCGCTTGCGCTCTCTGCTCACGGATCTGGCTCCGCCCGAGGCGGCCGGCCTGCTTCGCGAGCGGATCGAGAGCACGAGAACCAACGCCGAGCTGCTGGCAGCGCTCGGCTGAGACGGCAGGAACCGGGGGCTCAGCCCCGGTAGGCCAGGCGAGCCCAGGAGGGCTCGCGAGAGAGCTCGATCGGCTCGGCGTCGCGTTCGGGCTGCACGTACCCGAAGGTTTGCGTCTCGGGGTCGTAGACGATGTCGAGCTCGCCCTCCTTGACCCGCTGGTCGAGCCAAGCACCTCGGAAGACGAGCCGGCGGAGCCAGTGGACGAGGCTGCGGCTCGCGGGACCGACCAGTTCGGTCCAATGCTCGTTGATGTGCTCCCCGAGCGATGAGATGGGCTCGCCGATCTCGCCGTTCACGGCGAGCTCGAGCAGGTCCTGAAGCTCCTCCGCGCCCAGTCCCCCATCGACGAAGTCGAGCTTCACCGCGGCCTGCTCGACCCGCTCGGCGAAATCCTGCTCGTTGAAGGAGAACCGCAACTCGCCGTACTCGAGTACGTAGTCCGAGCCCGAGTCGTAATTACCTCTGCGTGTCGCTTTCTCCAAACCGTCCTCTCTCCGATCGACCCGAATCTTCTCCGATGCCGGTGGTGCTCGTGTGGGCGCTGCGTTGCCTGAACGGCCGTTTGCACGCGGGGGCGCAGGCGATGGCTTTGGGGTTGTACGCGTCGTGAGGAGCCAGACGCACACTCTTCCGCGGCGCTTTCGCCGTGATCCCCAAGCGGAGGTCGGGGGCCGCAGGGTCCCGGTGGCGCTCTCGCGACGGGCGCGGCTTCTGGGGCTGGCGCTGCTCGACCGTCGCGTCGCCGGCACGGGGCTCCTGCTTCCGGGGTGCCGGAGCGTCCACACCTTCGGCATGCGTTTTCCCCTCGACCTGGTGTTCCTCGACCTCGACCTCCATCAGATCTCCGTGCGGCGCGCCGTGCCGCCAGGCCGGATCGCCTTCGAGCGGCGTGCGCAGGCGGTGCTCGAGCTGCCGGCGGGAGAGCCTGCCCCGCGGGAAGGCGCGTGAGTGCTTCCGCAAGTCGAGCCCACCGCGACGGTGGTCGTGTGCGAGGACGACGAGCCGACTCTCGATCTGCTCTGCGACCACCTCGAGGCGGGCCGCTTCCGCGTTCTCCCCGCGCCGTCAGCCTCGGACGCGCTTCGTCTGTGCCACTACAAGCAACCCGACCTCCTGCTGCTGGACCTTCGCCTGCCTGACGCGTCGGGTCTCGACATCCTGCGGGAGATCCGCGCCTCGGAGGGAGCCGTCGGTCGCTACGACCCGGAGCTACCGGTGATCATCCTCAGCGGTCGCGGCACGGACGCAGACCGGGTCCGCGGCTTTGCCGAGGGCGCGGACGACTACGTCGTCAAGCCTTTCCACTATCAAGAGGTCGAGGCGCGAATTCACTCGGTGTTGCGCCGTCGCGACTCGCGGCGCGCGGGGCCGCGGCGGGTGGGCGAGATCTTCATCGATCCCTCCCGGCGCCAGGTGCGGATTGCCGATCGCCCGGTCAAGCTCGCGAACAAGGAGTTCTCGCTGCTCTGCGCCCTGGCGAGTGATCCAGCGCGCGTGTTCACAAAGGAGGAGCTTCTCCGTGACGTCTGGGGATTTCGCTCCATGGGCCGGACCCGCACGCTCGACTCGCACGCCAGCCGGCTGCGGCGCAAGCTGGATCCCGAGAACGGGCGTTTCGTGATCAACGTGTGGGGGGTCGGCTACCGCCTGATCGACGGTTGAGCCACTGGACGCGGTGGGTGAGGAGATGAGAGCGCTCGCGGAGGTCGGCTTGGCCGGCTGGCCCGTGGGGCTCACGCTGGTCGTCGCTCTGATCGGGGACCGGCTGCTCAGGGCTCGTCGGCGCTCGGCGCTGAACCGTGCCCTGCACGAGCTGCGCCGGCCGCTTCAGACGCTGGCGCTGGCGCCGGCCAAAGCCGACGGGGGTCCGGGGCCGAACGCGGCCCAGCTGGCACTCGCCGCGCTCGACGATCTCGACCACGAGATCAACGGGTCTTCGCGTTCCCTGGTGCCTCGCCCGGTCGCGTGCCGGGCGCTGGTCGAGTCCGCCGTGGAGCGCTGGCGCACTCCCGCCGCGAACGCCTGCCGATCTCTCGAGCTTCGCTGGAGCGCGGGGGCGGCGGTGGCGTTGGTCGATCCCCGCCGGGTCGCGCAAGCCCTCGACAACCTGATTGCCAACGCGATCGAGCACGGAGGCCTGCGGGTGCGGGTTGAGGTGACGATCGCCGCGGGCCGGGTGCGGATCTCGGTTTCCAACGCGGCGCTACGAGCGATCGGCGATGTCCCGTACGACGCTCGCCACGGCCATGGCCTTCGGGTGGTGGCGTCGGTCGCCGCTGCTCATGGTGGCCGCTTCGATGTTCAGCGTCCGGCCGGCGCCTGGGTCGCCATCCTGGAGCTGCCCCTCGCACCCACGCCGGTCGCGGCAGCGAACGAGGGGCGGGGCGCGGCCAACCTCGCCGCATGAGCCGGCGCGCCCGGGCGATTGCATTCGCGTGCGCGGCGCTCGCCTGTGCGGGGACGGCTGCTGCGGTGGCGGGCGGCTACCGGGCGGATCTCGAGAGCCAGTTCGGGCCGCTGCGGCCGGCGGTCGTCGCCCGTGCCAGGCTTCCGGCCCGGGAAGCCCTGCGGCCGCAAGACCTGTCGAGGTTGCTCGAGGTTCGACGGATTCCGGAGCGGTTTGCGCCCCCCGGGGCGTTCACCTCTCCGGAGCAGGCGATTGGCCGCTCGCCCAGGGCGGCCATCCCGGCCGGCGCCTACGTGCTCGCCGGCCAGTTGGGGATCCCCCGAGCCGACGACGAAAGGAACTCGCCGCGGCTCCGCGGGGGGCGCCAGCCGGTGGAGATCGCGGTCAGCGGGGCCGAGGCGCTCGCGGTCACCGGCGACGACCCACGCGGCAGACGCGTCGACGTCATCGTCACCACCGAGCCCGGGCCGGGTCGCGGGACCGGCCGCACCTATGTCGCCGCCGAGCGGGTCGTATTGCTGGCGCTTGCGCAATCGGACCGCGGCGCAGGCGATGCCCTACCCGGGCCCGGCACGGCGACCTGGACGGCGACCCTCGCGCTGCGCAGGCCACAGGCCCTGCGCCTGATCCAGGCCGAGACCTTCGCCCGCCAGGTCCGTCTGATCCCCCGCTAGCCGCGCGCCAGCGCCCCCTCGAACGCCCGACGAGCCTCCTCGCCGAAGACACAGAACACGACCCGCTCCAGGGCGCCGTCCTTGTCCAGGTGACGTCGAACCTCCTCGATCTCGATCCCAGCCGCCTCGTCCACGGGGAACCCGCCGACCCCGGTGCCGAAGCCGACCAGCCCCAGCGACTTGGCGCCCAGCTCGTCGGCCTTGGCGAGTGTGCTCGCGGTGGCGCTACGGATGATGTCCGCCGAGGTGGGACCGCCGAGGTGCATGGTGGCGGCGTGGATCACCCAGCGCGCCGGCATCTCTCCGGCACTCGTCGCCACCGCCTCCCCGAGGTCGATGGGAGCCAGCTCGTCGCTCTCGTCTTGAACGACCCGGCCACCCGCGCGAACGATCGCTCCAGCTACGCCGCCACCGTGCTTGAGGTCGGTGTTCGCGGCATTCGCGATCGCGTCGACCTCGAGCTTCGTGATGTCCGCTTGCTGAACCTCGATCTCCGCCAGGAGGAATTACTCCTCGCCGCTTCGTGCCAAGAGATCCGGTGGCGACGCGGGCTTGCCATTCTCGGCATCGGGCGTCGCCGTCAGCGCCGCGAGCGCCTCCTCGCGGGTTGTGCACACGCAAACGCTCTGGTCGATCGCGGTCATGGAGAAGAACTTGCGGATCTCGGAATTGGCGACCACCGCCATCGGGGCATCCGGTCCAGCGTCCCTCGTGAGCGCGCCGTGGATCTGCAGCACAAGGCGCAGGGCGGTCGAGTCGATGAAGCTGCAGTCACGCAGGTCGAGGAGAAGGGGACGCCCCGCGGAGATGGCCGGCTCCGCAGCCGTCTGCACCTGATCCGCACTGGACAGGTCGAACTCCCCCTCCACGGACACGAGCAGTCCGTCCTGTTCTATCGGCGCAGTGCTGACCTTGAAGTCCATGGGCGAGTTGGAGGCCAGGAAGCCCGCGAGCCGAACTCTGTGCAAGTACCGGCTGGTTCTTCGAGCTCAATGCGATGTTATCTGACACCCGCCAGCCCAGCGCGTTAGCGCAACCCCGTGACGGGTAGACGGGTACCAGAGCGAGCTATGAGCCATGCCGTCGCCATCGACCTGCCCCTGGAGCCCGCGAGTGCTCGGCGGGCCCGTGAGCACTTGGAGCCGTTTCGGGAGGCGTTGGATGAGACGGCGTTCTTCGACCTGCGGCTGCTGGTCAGCGAGCTCATGGTGGAGGCGCTGAATGGGAATGCCGACGGGGAGAATGGGAAAGCCCATGGGAGAGTCGCGCTGCGCGCCGAGCTTCGCGACGACCGAGTCCGGGTGGAGGTGGCGCAGGGCGACCAGGCCTTCCGGCTGCCTGCACGACGCCCCGAGCCGGGCGACGTGGGCTGGGCGCTTTACCTGGTGGCGCGATTGAGTAATCGCTGGGGCTTACGGCGAGGCCCGCAGCAGTCGCTGGTCTGGCTCGAAGTCAACTAGGGCCGGGTCCGTCGCACATTTAGGGCGTTTTGAATGCCCCTAAATGTAGGGGCGTTTCGCATGCCCGCGGGGTTGATGCGGGCGTGGGTGCAGCCGAGCGCAACGCGGAGGCGCTGGCCGCCGACCTGCGGCAGCGGCTGGTGGAGCGGCGTCGCAGTCAGGCGGCCGCCGGCGAGGCACAGGACGGGGATCTCGAGGGGGCTGTGGCGGGGCTTGTCGACGAGCACGCCGCGGTGCTGTCCGAGCCACGGCGCGCCCGGATTCGGGAGCTGATCCTCAGGGATACGGTGGGCCTGGGCCCGCTGGAGCAGCTGCTCGCCGACCCCGCCGTCACCGAGGTGATGGTGAACGGAGCCGACGCGGTCTACGTTGAGCGCGGCGGCCGCATTCAGCCCACCGAGGTCAGGTTCGCGTCGGAGGGGGCGCTTCGGGACGCAATCGAACGAATCCTCGCTCCCGTCGGCCGCCGGGTGGACGAGCTCAGCCCGATGGCAGACGCCCGGCTCGCCGACGGCTCGCGGGTCAACGTGGTCATCCCGCCTCTGTCGGTCGACGGCTCCGCGCTCTCGATCCGCCGCTTCGCCGCCGCCCGGCCCGGCCCCGACGAGCTGGTCGCCTCCGGCACACTGACAGCCGAGCTTCGCGACATACTGGCCGCCGCGGTTCGCGCCCGGCGGAGCATCGTGATCTCGGGAGGGACGGGAGCCGGAAAGACGACCCTCCTCAATGCCCTCTCGGCCTACATCGGCCATCGCGAGCGGGTGATCACCCTCGAGGATGCGGCAGAGCTTCGCTTGCGCCAGGACCACGTGGTGCGGCTTGAGAGCAGGCCGCCGAGCGTCGAGGGGCGCGGAGAGGTGACGATTCGCGACCTGCTTCGCAACGCGCTCCGCATGCGGCCGGACCGCATCGTGATCGGTGAGGTGCGGGGGCGCGAAGCCCTGGACCTCCTGACCGCCCTCAACACAGGCCATGACGGAGCGCTGTCCACGGTGCACGCGAACTCCCCCGCGGATGCGCTCCGCCGGCTCGAGACGCTCGCGATGATGGCCGGTGTAGGGCTCCCGCACGCGGCGATCCGCGAGCAGGTGCGGCGCGGGATCGAGTTGGTGGTGCATCTCGCGAGGTCACCGCGGGGCGAGCGCCGGGTGGTGGAGGTGGGGGAGGTCGTACGGGCGGCCGGCGGTTTCGGCGTCAAGGAGCTGTGGCGTCCATGACGCCCATCCTGCTGGCGGCGCTGGGCGGCGGCATGGCCGCGGTCGCCGTCAGGGAAGCGGTGTTCGCCAGTCCTGCCGCTGCGGCCTGGCTCGCGGAGGCGATCGAGCCGTTGCGACGCGCTGGCCGCGAGGGTTACGCGCCGAACGAGGCCGAGCGGCGCCGGCTCGCGATTGTGGGCGCGGGAGCGCTGCTGGCTGCGACGCTGTTCGTTGCCGGTCCCGGTCCCGCACCCCTCGGCGTGGTCGCTGGGCCGGGGGCCGCGGCTTGGGCAGTCGCCCGCCGCCGCGCTCGCTATCTGCAGGCGGTCGAGCGAGGCCTGCCAGAGGTCGCCACGGCGGTGGCGGACGCCCTCGCAGGAGAAAGATCGGTCCGCGCGGCGCTCGCGTCTGCAGCCGGCTCGATCGAGGGAGCTCCAGCCGCCGAGCTGGCACGCGTGCGCGCCGACCTCGAGCTCGGGGTCACCACGGCGGAGGCGCTCGCCGCCTTGGGGACTCGCGTGCGCTCGGAACGCGTCCACTCGTTCACTCGCGCGCTCCTCTCCCATCAGCTCGGCGGCGGCGACCTGGCCGGGCTCTTGCGGCGGTTCGCCTCCTCGGCGGCGGAGCGCGACCGGGTGACCGCAGATGCCCGTTCGGCCACGGTGCAGGCCCGCTTCACGGGCCTGCTCGTGGTCGCCATGCCGGCGGGGGCGGCCGTGTTCGCCGAGCTGATCGAGCCGGGCTTTGTCGGCGGCCTGCTCTCGAACGGGACGTCAGCTGCGCTCCTGGCCGTGGCGGTGGCCTTCCAGGTTGGCGGCTTCGCTGCGATTCGGCATCTGGGCCGGGTGGACGAGGGGTGATCGCCGCGCTAATCGCCCTTGCGGTCCTGCTTGGGGCTGGTGCCCTTTGGGAGCTGGCCGGGAGCAGGGGGGAGGCGGTGGGTGTCAGGCTTCGCGGCGTCGCGGCCGCCCTGAGCGGCGGGCGCGTGCGAACGATGGCGGGCGCCGCGTTGTGGCTGCGCATCCCCCAGCGCCTTCGGCGCGCCGGGCTGGCAGAGCGCGTCCCGGTGGCGGCTGTCCTGGCGGCAAAGATGGGCGGCGTCGTGGTGGGTGCCCTGCTGGCGGGGATCGCCTCGCCGGCGCTCCCCGGCCGGCTGGCCGTGATGTTTGCCCTAGTTCTGCCTGCCGCCGGCTTCGTGGCGCCGGAGGCGCTATTGGAGAGGTACGCGCGGCGCCGGCGCGCGCGGATCGGCACGGCGCTCCCCGACGTCTTGGACCTGCTCGCGGTCGGCACGGCCGCCGGGCGCAGCCCGGCGACGGTCCTCGGCGAGATCTCGAGCCGCGGAGACGGCCCGCTGGCTCGTGAGCTGGCGGTGGCGGTGGCGGAAATCGGGTGTGGGGTGCCCCAGCGCGAGGCGATCGCCGCGGTTCGCGAGCGCGTGTTCGGCTCTGAGCTCGGAGCTCTGACCTCGGCTCTCGAGCGCTCGCGGCGCTACGGCTCGCCGCTGGCCGAACAGCTCCACGAACAGGCAGCGTCGCTGCGGACTGCCGGCCGGCGAAGGATCTCCGAGCACGCCGCGCGCGCGGCGCCGAAGATCCAGCTGGTCGTGGCTCTGGTGCTCGTCCCCTCCGTCCTGCTGATGATCCTCGCGGCGCTCATCGCCCATTCCGCCGCGCTGCTCGGCCCTCTCTAGAGGCCCGCCAGCTGCAACGCGGCTTGCAGATCAGCTGAGTGGCGAGGGGCCCAGCGGGTCGCTGCCGGCACGCGGAAAACGGCTTCAGAAAGCCGATTGCGGGGACAACGCCGGGCGGGTAGCAGTTCCGTCCGACGGATCGTGTCCCATTCCGGACCACATTCGTGTTGCAAAGTGGGGTCTTGTGGGTTAGCGTGGCGATCAAGCTTGATCCAGGGACCGGGGTGGTGAGGTTCCTCCCACCTCGCCACTCCGGTCCAACCACTTGCAGGAGAGGACCCCACGGTTGGCATTTCGTGGACAGTACGAGCACAACCTGGACTCCAAGGACCGGCTCACCGTCCCGGCGCGCTTTCGGGCGGCTCTGGCTGATGGAGTGGTTCTCTCGGCCGGCCTCGACCCCTGCATCGAGGTCTATGCGACCGGCGACTTCGCACGCTTCGAGGAGCGTGTGCTCGCCGAGCTCAACCCGCTCAGCCGGCACGGACGGATGATGAAGCGGCGCTTCCACGGTCGCTCCCACGACGAGACGCTCGACTCGGCGGGGCGCATCCGGATCCCCAGGCACCTGATCGAGCACGCTGGTCTCGTCGAGGGCCCCTGCGTGGTGATCGGCGTCGCCGATCACCTGGAGATCTGGAACACCGGCCGCTGGGCCGACCACGACGCGGAGATCGATGCGACCGCCGCGGAGATCGCCGAGGAGCTCGCACACGGCGGCGGCGGGTCGCCACGGGTCGCCGGCTGAGATGGCCACACTGACGTACATGCCCACCGAGCACGTCCCAGTCCTCGCCTCCGAGCTGATCACGCTCCTGGATCCCCACCCGGGTGAGACCGCGATTGACTGCACCTTCGGCGGTGGCGGACACGCGCGGCCTGTCGCCGAGCGCCTGGGGGCGGACGGCACGCTCGTCTGCATCGACCGCGACCCCACCGCCCAGCGCCGCTTCGAGGAGCTCGAGGACGAGCTCGCGTGCCAGACCCGGTTCATGCGAGCGAACTTCGCCGATGCGCTCGGCGAGCTGGCGCGCGAGGAGATGTGCGCCGACCTCGTCTACATGGACCTGGGCATCTCGTCACTCCAGCTCGAGGCTGCGGAGCGGGGCTTCTCTTACACATATGACGCGCCGCTCGACATGCGCATGGATCCGGACGCGGATCTCTCCGCTGCCGAGGTTGTGAACGAGTGGCCGCCCGAGAGGATCGCCGCGACGCTCCGCGAGCATGGCGAGGAGCGCCACGCGAGGGCGATCGCGCGTGAGATCGTCCGCCGCCGGCCTCTCCAAACCACGGCAGACCTGGTGGAGGCGATTCGCGCTGCCGTGCCGCCCGCTTACCGCTTTGGGCGCGGCCACCCAGCGAAGCGGACCTTTCAGGCGATCAGGATCGCGGTCAACGAAGAGCTCGACTCGCTCGACCGCGCGCTGCCGGCAGCGTGGGAGCTCCTGAGCGAGGGAGGGCGCCTGGGCGTTATCTCCTTCCACTCGCTCGAGGATCGGCGGAGCAAGCGCTTCCTCGCAGATCGTGCCCGGGGTTGCGTGTGCCCTCCGGAGCTTCCGGTGTGCCAGTGCGGGCACGAGCCGGAGGCCGAGCCGCTGACCCGGCGGGCGCTGGCCGCGACCCCCGAGGAGATTGAGCGCAATCCCCGGTCGCACTCCGCGCGCCTGCGCGTGGCGCGGAAGCTCCACAGGGGGCTGGCCGGCGATGGCGAAATGAAGGAAGCCTGATGGCCGCCTCCTCCACAGCGACGGCCCGCCGTACCACCGCGCCGGCGCGAACCGCGCGCAGCCGGGCCCCGGCGCGAACCGCGCGCGCGGCGCGATCGCGCGCGGCCACGCGGACGGCGCGCCCGGCTCGTCGCCGCCAGCCCACTCCGATGCCGGCCCGGCTGGTGCCGCTTGCGGTAGGGCGCACCGCCGGGGCTGTCTCGGGAATGGCGGATTCGGGTCTCGTCCATCGTCTGACCCGGGGCAGGCTCTGGATCGGCGCCCTGACCACGCTCCTGGTGGGGATCGTCGCGCTGAACGTGCTCGCGCTGAGCCTCAACGCGTCATCCAGCAAGGTGGGCCGCCAGGCGGACTCGCTGAAGCGTCAGATCTCCGCCCTCCGCGCCGAGATCGCCACGAACGGTGCCTCCAATCAGCGCATCCAGGAGGCGGCGGCGAAGCTTGGCCTGATCGTCCCCGCTCCGGGGTCGGTCGGGTACCTGCGTCACAGCGGCGACGACGCGGAGGTGGCGGCCAGGCGCCTCGCATCCGGCGAGCTGACGAGCCAATCGTTCACCGTGGCGCCGCTGGCGCCGTTGAGCGTGCCGACGACCACTCCGGTCGCGCCGGTGGCGACCGACACGGCGGCCACACAGCCGGCGACGGACACGACCGACGCCGCCCCCGCGACCACCGACACGACCACCACCGAAGCGACCGCCCCGCCGCCCGCCCCGGCCGGCGGGCAGGCAGCGAGTGGCGCTGCCGGCGGCGGCGGGGGAGTGGGAACGCCTTGAGCACGAGGCTCGGACGGCGCGCCCGCGGCCGGGCCGCGGGCAGGGTCTGACGAGCGATGATCGAGCGACGCATCGGCCTCCTGTTCGCCTGCTTTCTGCTCCTGTTCGTGATCGCGATCGGGCGCGCGGCCTGGGTGCAGGGGGTCCAGGGTGGAGGGCTCGCCGCCGACGCGCAGAGCCAGCAGACCCAGACCGTGACCATTCCGGGTCGGCGCGGACGGATCCTCGACCGCAACGGCAAGGAGCTGGCCGTCTCGGAGGACGCAGCGGACGTGATCGCGACTCCGTACCAGGTGAAGGATCCGGCCGCGGCTGCCCGGCGCTTGGCGCCGCTCCTCCACGTCTCCGAGGAAGAGATTCTGCGCTCGCTCGGGGACCAATCGTCGGGCTTCGCCTACCTGGCTCGCCAGGTGGGCCTGCCGACCGCCAACCGGGTGCGCAAGCTCGACCTGGCCGGTATCGCCACGGTGCCGTCGAGCCGGCGGGTCTATCCCGAGGGCAAGCTCGCCGCTTCGGTGATCGGGAGCGTGGGTGTCGACGGCCAGGCCCTGACGGGGCTCGAGGCGGGTGACGACGACGTGCTCGGCGCCGCCAACGGCGAGCGCCAGGTGGTGCTGGACGGGCTCGGCAACGAGATCGAACGCGACACTCTCAACGGGGCCGAGCAGGGGGCTGACGTGCGGCTCACGATCGACGCCGGGGTCCAGGCACGCACCGAGGAGGTGCTCGCCCAGCTTGCCCAGACGTACCAGCCGAAGAGGGCCACCGCGATCGTCATGGATCCGCGCAACGCCGAGGTCCTGGCGATGGCGGACTGGCCGACCTTCGATCCAAGCGATCCGTCCGCCGCGTCGCCGGAAGCGCTGCGAAGCATGGCCACCGGCTTCAACTACGAGCCCGGCTCGACCTTCAAGGCCTTCACCGTCGCCGGCGCGCTTCAACAGCATCTGGTGACGCCCAGCACCGTCTTCTACCTGCCGATCAAGATCCAGGTGGCGGACCGGTCGATCTCCGATGCCGAGACCCGCGGGGCCGAGAGCCTCACCGTCGCCCAGATCCTCGCCCAGTCCTCGAACGTCGGGGCAGTGAAGATCGGTCTCGAGCTCGGCGAGGAGCGCTTCTACGACTGGGTCCGCCGATTCGGCTTCGGCGACCCGACCGGGATCGACTTCCCGGGCGAGGAGCGGGGCATCGTCCCCGCCCTGTCGGACTTCTCGGGCTCGACGATCGGCAACCTGCCGATCGGCCAGGGGCTCTCCGTGACGCCGATGCAGATGGCCGCCGGCTACGCGGCGATCGCCAACGGCGGAATCCTGCGGCCACCGCGGCTCGTCCTCGACGAAGGGGACACGCGCACCGCCGAGCCGAACGGCGAGCGGGTGATCAGCAAGCAGACGGCGGCGCAGCTGACGCAGATGCTCGAGGGAGTCCTTGCCCCTGGGGGAACGGCGTCGGAGGTCAGCGTTCCGGGCTACACCCTGGCCGGGAAGACGGGAACCGCGGAGGTTGCGGAAGACGGCACGTACTCGAAGACCAAGTACGTCGCCTCCTTCGTGGGCTTTGCTCCGGCTCAGAATCCGCAGCTTCTGGTCGCCGTGGTGGTCGACCAGCCGCAAGGCAGCTACTACGGTGGCGAGGTGGCCGCCCCCGCCTTCGGCGAGATCGCCAAGTTCGCGCTGCCGTACCTCGAGATCCCGCCGAACTAGCGGTCATAGAATCGCCACGATGAGGCTCCGCGAGCTGCTCGCCGACACCGAGGTCGCCGAGATCGTCGGGGACGCCGGGGCGGAGATCGGCGGCCTCGCGTACGACAGTCGCACGGTGGAGCCGGGCACGCTCTTCTTCTGCGTTCCCGGGCAGCGGTCGGATGGCCACGAGTTCGGCAAGCCCGCCGTCGATCGTGGGGCCGTCGCGCTCGTCGTCGAGCGGCTGTTGGACGTCGAGGCGACCCAGGTGCGGGTCCCCGATTCCCGCGCCGCGATGGCCCCGATCGCCGTTCGCTACTGGGCCGATCCCACCGCGAAGCTGCAGGTCGCCGGCATCACCGGCACGAACGGGAAGACCACCACCGCGTTCCTTGTGCGGCACGTGCTCTCCTCGCGCGGCACCTCGACCGGCCTCTTGGGCACCGTGAAGCGAATCGTGGGCGGAGTGGAGGAGGAGGTGGAGCGCACCACGCCTGAGGCGATCGACCTCCAGCGGACGTTTCGCCGCATGCTCGACGGAGGCGACGCGGCGTGCGCGATGGAGGTGTCCTCTCACGCCCTGGCGCTGCACCGGACGGCCGGCGTCCGGTTCGCGGTCGCCGTGTTCACCAACCTGACGCAGGACCACCTCGACTTCCACCTGGACATGGAGCAGTACTTCCTGGCCAAGCGCGAGCTGTTTTCCTCGCCGGAAAGAGAGTCGCCCCAGGCCGCGGTGCTGAACGTCGACGATGCGTATGGAAAACGCCTTGCGGCTGAACTGGAAGAGCTCGGCGAGCCGCCGCTGCTCACCTTCTCCGCCGGCGGCGCGGAGGGCGCCGACTTCCGGGCCGGAAAGGTTTCCTTCGACGCCGCCGGCTCGCAGTTTCTGTGCCTCGGTCCCGATGGGGAGGCCCAGGTGCGAATGCCATTGCCCGGCCATTTCAACGTCGAGAACGCGCTTGCGGCGATCGGCGCCTGTCACGCGCTGGGTGTGCCCACAGAGGAGGCGGCAGCCTCCCTGGCGACCGCCGACCGGGTTCCCGGGCGCTTTGAGCCGGTAGACGAAGGGCAGCCATTCACGGTGCTTATCGACTACGCCCACACTCCGGACTCGCTGGAGAACGTGCTCGTGGCCGCCCGGGAACTGACCGAGGAGCGGCTGATCGCCGTCTTCGGGTGCGGCGGCGATCGCGACCGTGAAAAGCGTCCGCAGATGGGGAACATCGCGGCACGGCTGTCGGACGCGTGCGTGGTCACGTCGGACAACCCGCGCTCAGAGGAGCCGGGCGCGATCATCGGCGAGATCCTGGCCGGGGTGCCCGACTCCGATCAGGGCGAGATCGAGGTGGAGCCTGACCGCAGGGCCGCCATTGCGCTCGCTTTCGGGGCCGCGGCGCCCGGCGACACCGTGGTGATCGCGGGCAAGGGCCACGAGCAGGGACAGGAGCTGGCGGGCGGGAGGAAGATCCCGTTCGACGATCGAGAGGTTGCGAGGGAGGAGCTGCGCAAGCTGGCGGCGAGGGCGGCGTGAGGGGTAGTCGGTCAGAGCTTTGGGCCGCCCGGTGCCCCGCGTGATCGAGCTCTCGCCAGAGCGGATTGCCGCCGCGGCAGGGGCCGAGACCCTGCTGGCCGGCGGGAGCAGGCGGCCGGAGCGAGCGGTGGTCGACTCGCGCGAGGTGCGCACTGGCGACCTCTTCTTCGGACTGCGGGGCGAGCGCACCGATGGTGGGGAGTTCGCCGCCCAGGCGCTCGAGGCAGGCGCCTGGGGCGTGGTGGTCGAGCCAGAGCGCGCTCGCTCGCTGGCGGAGGTGCGGCAGGAGCAGCAATCGGGGGGCTGGGTGCTGTCCGCCGCGGATCCGCTCGCCGGGCTTCAAGCGCTGGCACGGGCCTCGCGGCAACAGCTTGGCTGCCCGGTGGTGGGGATCACGGGGTCGGTGGGCAAGACCTCGGTCAAGGACATCTGCCACGCGATCCTGCCCCTGCGCGTACACGCCAGCCCCGAGAACTACAACACCGAGATCGGCCTGCCGCTCGCCGTGCTCGCCGCGCCCCCCGAGACGCAGGTGCTGGTCCTCGAGATGGCGATGCGAGGCCGAGGCCAGATCACCCAGCTTTGCGGGATCGCGGACCCCAACGTCGCGGCGATCACCAATATCGGCCCCGTCCACCTGGAGCTGCTGGGCACCTTCGAGGCGATAGCCGAGGCCAAGGCGGAGATACTCGCCGACCTTGGAGAACGGGATCGCGCCGTGGTCCCCGCTGACGCCGAGGCGCTCGAGCCGCACCTGCACGATCGGCTCGTGACGATCACCTTCGGCCCCGGAGGCGATGTCTTCGCGCTTCGGTCGAGTGGCGACGGGCGTTCGATCGAGGCCACCGTGGGGACGCCTTCCGGCGAGCAGCGCTTCACCTTCCCGTTCGGGGAGGCGCACAACCTGACCAACGCCCTGGCGGCGATCGCGATCGGCGAAGCGCTCGAGCTGCCCCTGGATGAGATGGCGCAGCGGGCGCCGGAGATCGCCCTCTCGCGCCTGCGAGGCGAGGTGCTCGAGCTGGCCGACGGAATCGTCGTCGTCAACGACTGCTACAACGCCAACCCGATCTCGATGCGCGCGGCGCTCGATTATCTGACCTCGCTCCGGTCGTCCGGCCGGCATGTGGCCGTGCTCGGCGAGATGGCCGAGCTTGGCCCGAGCGCGCCCGACTATCACCGTGAGGCCGGCGCCCATGCCCGCCAGCTCGGCGTCGGACCGCTGGTCGGAGTCGGGGCGCTGGCGCGGCACTACGCCCCCGATGCCTGGGCGCCCGACGCCGAGGCGGCGGTGCCGCTCGCGGAGGCGATGCTGGAGCCGGGCGATGCGCTCCTGGTCAAGGGCTCGCGCTCGGTCGGCCTCGAGCTCGTCACCGACGAGCTGATGGCCCGGCGCGGAGCGGGCCCGCGATGACCCCTGAGCTGGCGGCTCTGACGAACTCGGTCGCGTCCTCGGCCATCGACCGCGGCCAGATCCTGATCGCCGGGATGGCGGCGATGCTGATCACGATCTTCTTGGGGCCGAGGTTCATCGAGCTCCTCCGGGTGCGGGAGTTCGGCCAGCAGATCCGTGAGGAGGGCCCGGCGGAGCATCAAACCAAGGCCGGGACCCCGACGATGGGCGGCCTGATCGTGTTCGTCGCAATCGCGGTGCCCTACCTGGTGCTCTCGCCCCGCGACACGCAGAGCCTGGCGGTCTTCGGCGTCGCTCTGGGCGCCGCCGCCCTCGGGTTCGCGGACGACTTCATCAAGGTCACCAAGCGCCGCTCCCTGGGCCTGTCGGCTCGCTGGAAGCTGGTCGCCCAGATCGGCCTGGCGGTGGCCCTGTGGTGGGTGGCCACCGACCAGGTGGGCCTCGACCCGAACCTACAGGTGCGTATCTCCGACGCGCAGATCTACATCGGGCCCGTGCTCTACGTCCTGGTCGTCTTCCTGGTGATCGCCGGGGCTTCGAACGCCGTCAACCTCACCGACGGGCTTGACGGTCTGGCGGCCGGGTCCTGCGCCATCGTCCTGCTCGCCTATACGGCAATCACGATCACGAGCGGCCAGGAGGGCCTGGCGCTTCTCTCGGCCTGCCTGGTGGGCGCGTCGATCGGCTTTCTGTGGTTCAACTCGTTTCCGGCGGCGATCTTCATGGGGGACACAGGCTCGCTCGGCCTGGGGGCGGCGATCGGTGCCCTGGCGGTGATGACCCAAACCGAGCTCCTGCTGATCATCCTCGGCGGCATCTTCGTAATCGAGGCTCTCTCGGTGGCGATTCAGGTGGCCAGCTTCAAGCTGTTTCGCCGCCGGGTGTTGCTGATGGCGCCGGTCCACCACCACTTCGAGATGCTGGCCTGGTCGGAGACGAAGATCATGCTGCGCTTCTGGATCGTCGCCGCCGTCTGCGCGGGAATCGGCTACACGCTGTACCAGAACTCGATCGGTTGAAGTCTCGCCCGCCCCTTCCCGAAGGCCCGTACCTGGTGGTGGGCCTGGCCCGGTCGGGAGAGGCCGCCACGCGAATGCTCTCGGCGCGAGGCGAGGAGGTGGCGGGTTGTGACACCGGGTTCCCGGAGGAAGGGGCGCGGCTCGCCGACGCCGGGCTGGACGTGCACCTGGGCACGGACGGAGTCGAGCTGCTCGGGCCCGCGCGCTGCGTCGTCAAGAGCCCCGGGGTCCCTGGCGAGGCGCCGGTGATCGCCCGTGCGCGCGAGCGTGGCCTGGACGTGATCGGCGAGCTCGAGCTCGCCTGGCGGCTTCTGCCGAATCGGTTCGTCGCCGTCACCGGGACGAACGGCAAGACCACCGTCACCGAGCTTCTGGGCCATGTCTGGCGGACGGCCGCCGAGCCGGTGGCGGTGGCGGGGAACGTCGGCACCCCACTCGCCTCGCTGGTGGGCACACTGCCAGGTGAGGCGACCATCGTCTGCGAGTGCTCGAGCTTTCAGCTCGAGGATGCGGAGGCATTCGCCCCCGAGTGCGCGGTGCTCCTCAACGTCGCGCCGGACCACCTCGATCGCCACCGGGATTTCGAGGACTACCTGCGCGCCAAGCTGCAGATCTTCGTCAACCAGGGAAACGACGACGTGGCCGTCTACAACGCCTCCGAGGCGCTTTTGCGCGATCTCGACCTTGGTGGCTGCGGCCGGCGGGTGCCCTACTGCCGCTTGCCGCAGCCATCCGGGCAGCTGTGCGAGGTCTCCCTCAGCGAGGACGTGATCTTCGCCGGGGAGCGCGCGCTCCTCGAGGCACGCGAGTTGGGCCTGATCGGCCCTCACAACGCCGACAACGCGATGGCGGCTGCCGCCGCGGCGCTCGCGATGGGCTTGGGGCACGACGGGGTGCGGGACGGCCTTCGCGGCTTCGCCGGCCTTCCGCACCGGTTGGAGCGGGTCGCCGAGGTGGACGGCGTCCTCTACGTGAACGACTCCAAGGCCACGAACGTGGCCGCCGCCGCCGCCGGGCTGCGCTCGTTCGACGACGGTGTACGCGCGATCCTGGGCGGCTCGCTGAAGGGCGAGGACTTCGGCGGCCTGGTGGAGCCGGTCAGGGAGAGGTGCGTTGCCTGCTATCTGATCGGCGACGCCGCCGAGTCGCTCGAGCGGGCCCTCGAGCCGGCCCGGGGTGGCGGGGTGGAGGTTCGCCGCTGCGAGGGGCTCGCGGGCGCGGTCCGCGCGGCCGCGGCCGACGCGGCGTCCGGCGAGGTCGTCCTGCTTTCCCCCGCATGCGCCAGCTTCGACGCCTATCGCGACTTTGAAGAGCGCGGCGAGCACTTCCGCTCCCTGGTCGCAGAGCTTCCCGCCTAGGCCCGGCGGAAGGTTCGCGCACGTGTGGCGCGAACACAACCAGGAGATGACGGCACTCTCGCTCAGCCGCCTCGGTCCGAGGGCGCGCAGGCGCGCGGGTGCCCAGCCGATCGAATACAACCTGCTGCTCACCGCCACTCTGTGCCTGCTCGCCTTCGGGGTGGTGATGGTCTTCAGCGCCAGCTCGACGACCTCGCTTCTGGGACAGAGCGGCGACAGCGCCTACTACCTGAAGCGGACCGTCCTGTTCGGAGGCGTGGGCTTGCTGGTGATGCGGATCCTGTCTCTTCGCGGGATGCGGATGCTGCGGCCGCTGACGCCGCTGCTCGTGGCGACCTCGTTCTTACTTCTCCTCGCCGTGCTGATCCCTGGGATCGGCATGTCGGCGAATGGCGCCCAGCGCTGGATAGGAACCGGCCTGTTCCAGATTCAGCCGTCCGAGTTCGCCAAGCTGTCGCTGGTCCTCTATGGCGCCCATCTGCTCGCCTTGCGACCGCAGATGACAAGAAGCGTCCGCACCCTGATGCCCTACCTCGCTCTGGTCGGCCTCGCCTGCATGTTGATGGTGGTGGAGCCCGACCTGGGCACGGCAATCATCGTCCTGTTGGGGACCGGCGCCTTGCTCGTCGCCGCCGGCGTCAAGATCCGCCACCTGGCCGTGCTGGGCGGCGCACTCGGCGTGGTGGTCCTGCTTGCGATCGCGGTCGAGCCGTATCGGATGCAGCGGCTCGTGGGTTTCCTCAATCCAACCGGGGACCCGGGGGGCGCGGGCTTTCAGGCGATTCAGGCCAAGATCGCCTTGGGATCCGGCGGGATCTTCGGCGTCGGGGTGGGACAAAGCCTCCAGAAGGCCTTCTACCTCCCGGAGGCGCACACCGACATGATCGCGGCGGTGGTCGGCGAGGAGCTCGGCCTCGTCGGGATCTCGACGCTCGTTGGGTTGTTCGGGCTGTTCGGGTACGCGGGGCTTCGGGCGGCACAACGCGCGCGCGATCGCTACGGCAAGCTCCTGGCCGCGGGGCTCACGTCGATGATCCTCGTCCAGGGGATCGTCAACCTGTTCGCGGTGCTCGGGCTCGCTCCGCTCACGGGCGTGCCCCTGCCATTCGTCTCCTACGGCAACTCCAGCCTGTTGGTCATGTTGGCGGCCACCGGGCTGCTCTTGAACGTGGCCGCCGGGGGGCAGGCGGCGGCGTCCGCCCGGCGTGGCAGAGGCGCTGCGAGACTGCGCGTGGTGGATGGCGGCCGCGCTTCCAGCGGCGCCAAGTCCGCCAGAGGAAGGAGCGTTTCGGGCAGTGCCAAGAGTCGTCATAGCCGCGGGGGGGACCGCAGGGCACGTGGTGCCGGCGCTCGCCGTCGCCGACGCGCTTCGGGATAGAGGAGCCGAGGTCTCCTTTCTCGGAACGCGGGAGCGGCTGGAGGCGAAGCTGGTCCCGGCCTCCGGCTACGAGATCGACTTCCTGCGAGTTCGAGGCCTGGATCGCGCGTCGCCATTGAAGGCGGTTTCGGCCGCAGCCTTGGCGGCGGCCGCGTTGCCCGCCGCGCGCAGGGCGCTGCGGCGGCGGAGGGCCGACGTGGTGGTCGGGGGCGGGGGGTACGTGGCCGGCCCTGCGGGTCTCGCTGCGCTCTCTATGCGACTGCCGCTCGTGCTGACCGAGGCAGACCGCCACCTCGGCCTCGCCAACCGCCTCCTGGCGCGCCGGGCGACGCGCGTCTGTCTGGCGTTCCCGATTCCGGGTCGGCAGGGTGATCGCTACCTGGTCACGGGCCGGCCAGTGCCCGCGGCCGTCCTACATGCCGACAGGGGCGGGGCGCGGGGCCGCTTCGAGATCCCTGAGGACCGCCGTTGCCTGCTGGTCTTCGGCGGCAGCCAGGGCGCCCGTTCGCTCAACCTCTGCGCCCTCGATGCCTTCCTTGGAGACGCTCCGAACGGACGCGACTACCACGTGATCCAGATCACAGGCCATCGCGACTACCCGTTGGCCCGGGAGCGGTTGGAGGCCAGGGACGGGGGGGAGCGGTTCACACTGCTGGAATACGAGCCGACCTTGGCCGACACCCTGGCGGCCTGCGACCTGGTGCTCGCCCGCGCCGGTGGTTCCGTGTTCGAGCTGGCGGCTGCCGGCAGGCCCGCGATTCTCGTTCCCTACCCGCACGCCACCGCGCAGCATCAGGACGCCAACGCGGCCTGGATGGCCGACGCCGGCGCGGCCATCGTGGTCGGCGACTCGCAGCTCGACCCCGAAACCCTGGCTAGAACCGTCGGCGACCTGCTCGCCGACCCCGAGCGCCTGGAGCGGATGTCGGCCGCGTCGAAAGCCCTCGCCCGGCCGGACGCCGCCCAGCGAATCGCTGGGGAAGTGCTGGAGGCCGCGAGCGACGAGCGATGACCTGGAGCCGGCGCAAGCTGCACTTCATCGCCATCGGCGGCGCCGGGATGAGCGGCCTGGCGCTCGTCTGCCACCGGCTTGGAGCGCGGGTGAGCGGCTCCGATCGCGCCCACAGCTCGTACCTGGAACGGCTGCGAAGAGCCGGCCTGGAGCCCCGTATAGGTCACGACGCCGAGGCGCTCCCGCCCGACGCCGAGGTGGTGGTCTCGACCGCGGTGGGCGATGACAACCCCGAGCTGGCTAAGGCCCGCGAGCGCGGCCAGCCGGTGATTCATCGCGGTGAGCTGCTCGCCGAGCTGTGCGCCGAAAAGCGCCTGCTGGCGGTCGCCGGAACCCACGGCAAGACGACGACCGCCGGGATGCTCGTCCACGTCCTGCGCGCCATGGATGCCGACCCGGGCTTCCTGCTGGGTGGCGAGCTTCCGGGCGCCGGCGAGGACGGCGGCCCCGGCAACGCCGGCTGGGGCGCCGGCGAATGGGTGGTTGCGGAAGCGGACGAGTCCGACGCGAGCTTCTTGCGCCTGCGCCCGGAGGTGGCGGTGGTGACGAACGTCGAGCTCGACCACCACTCGCACTGGTCCTCCCGGTCCGAGCTTCTCGGCGCCTTCCGAGAGTTCTGCGAGCCGGCTGGGGGTCTGGCGCTTCCGAGCGACGGGAGCCTGGCCGGTCTCGCGGGCGACCAGCAGATTGTGAGCTTCGACGAAGAGCGCCCGGGCCCTCCGCTCGAGCTGCGGGTCGCCGGTCGCCACAACCTGCTCAATGCTCGCGCGGCCCTCGCAGGGCTCGAGTCGGCGGGCTTCGAGCTGGCGCCGGCCGCGGCTGCGCTCGCCACCTTCCCCGGGATTCTGCGCCGCCTCGAGCTCAAGGGCAACCGGAACGGAGCCACTATCTACGACGACTACGCCCACCACCCGACGGAGGTCGCCGCCGCGCTCGAGGCGCTCCGCGAGCTCGGGCCGCGCCGGCTGATCGCGGTCTTCCAGCCCCATCTCTATTCGCGGACCAAAGCGCTCGCCGACCGCTTCGGCGCGGCCCTCGCGGCGGCGGACGAGGTGGGCGTGCTCGAGGTCTATCCAGCCCGCGAGCGACCCGTGGGGGAGCTCGCCGGCGTCAGCGGGCTCACAGTGGCGCGGGCCGTCGCCGACCGCGCCTCGGGGCGCCCCGTCTGGTGGCTCGCCGATGGCGACGGAGCCGAGCGCGCCCTCGCGCCGCGGCTGAGGGAGGGCGACGTCCTGGTGACGATCGGCGCCGGCGACGTCAACAGGCTGGCCGACGTCCTGGTCCGGGCTAGCGACGAATGAAGATTCACCGCGACTTCCCCCTCTCCCGACTGACCACGGTGCGAGCGGGCGGGCCGGCGGACCTCTTCGCCCGCCCGGAGGACGAGCGTGAGCTCGCGGAGCTTCTCAGCTGGGCGGCGTCGGAGCGGATCGCGGTCGGGGTGGTCGGCTCGGGCTCCAACCTCCTGGTCTCGGACGACGGCTACCGCGGCCTGGTCCTGAAGCTGGACGGCCGGCTCGTCGCGATCGAGCAACAGGGAACGCGGCTGGTCTGCGGTGGGGGTGCCCGGCTTCCCTCGGCGGCGGCGCAGGCGGCGCGATGGGGCCTCGCCGGGCTGGAGTTCGGAATCAACATCCCCGGGACCGTGGGGGGCGCCGTGAAGATGAATGCGAACGCCTACGGCGGTGAGCTGGGCCGGGTACTCGAATGGGTCAGCGTCTGCACAGCAGTAGGCATCGATCGACGCGAGCCGAGCCAGCTCGGCTTCGCCTACCGGAGCTCGAACCTCCAGCCAGGCGAGGTCGTCTCGCAGGCCTCCTTCCGGCTCGACGAGGGCGCGGTTGCGGAGATCAAGGGCAGGCTCGCCGAAATGCGCGGCAAGCGGCGCGAGGCGCAGCCTTCGGGAATCAAGACCTTCGGCTCAACCTTCAAGAATCCGGACAACGACGCGCGCGCGGGGGGACGGACAGCGGGCCAGCTGCTCGAGGCCTCCGGCTGTCGGGGGCTTCAGGTCGGCGGCGCCCGCTTCTCGGAGAAGCACGCCAACTTCGTGGAGAACATGGGCGACGCCACCACGGCCGACGTGATCGCCCTCATGGGCGAGGGTCGCCGCCGCGTGCGCGAGCGCTTCGGCGTGGAGCTCCATGCGGAGCCGGTGCTGGTGGGGTTCAGCGCGGAAGAGACGGCAGGATTGATCGCCGACGCGTGAGCCTCACTCGTCGAGCGGGTTGCCGAGATCGTCGATGATCCCGGTGCCGCCTTCGATCGGGATCGCGCGGGCCAGGGCGACGCGCTCGAGCATGACCCCGAGCTCGA
>DATMZR010000030.1 GCA_035573435.1 Solirubrobacterales bacterium | reverse complement strand
CGCGAGCGCATCACCGAAGGCGCCGGACGGCTGCGCTACGCCGAGGCCGGAGAACAGCTTCCCCTGCTCTAGTGCTCCGCGTTTGAGATCTTCTGACGGTTGGCCTTGGTGAGGATCTGGTCGGCGGTCTTGGTCCAGTTGAACGGGTGGGCGCGGTTGTTCCAGCCGTCGATGTAGGCGCAGATTTTGGCGTTGAGGTCTTTGACTGAGGTGTAGGTGCCGCGGTGGATCGCTTGGCGTTCGGCGAGGGAGAACCATGCCTCGACGAGGTTCATCCAGGAGGCGTGGGTCGGGGTGAAGTGGACGTGGATGCGGGGGTGCTCGGCCAGCCAGGCTTTGACCTTGGGGTGCTTGTGGGCTGCGTAGTTGTCCATCACCAGGTGCAATTGCCCGGCGTCGGGACAGGGCGGGTAGGCGCGTTCGACCTGCTTGAGGAACGCGAGGAACTCGCTGTGGCGGTGGCGGGGCTTTAGCGCGGCGGTGACCTTGCCGGTGGCGACCTCCAGGGCTGCGAACAGGGTTGTGGTGCCGTGGCGGACGTAGTCGTGGGAGCGGCGTTCGATCAGGTGCGGCTGAGTGGGCAGGACCGGCGCGGTCCGGTCCAGGGCCTGGATCTGGGACTTCTCGTCGATCGAGAGCACGATCGCGTTCTCGGGCGGGTCGAGGTAGAGCCCGACGACGTCGACGACCTTGGCTTCCAGTTCGGGGTCGGTGGAGAACCGGAAGCTCTTGGAGCGCCACGGCCGCACGCCGTGCTCGCGCCAGATGCTCGCCACGGCGTGATCGGAGATCTTCAGGTGCCGGGCCAGCAGCCGGCTCGACCAGTGCGTGACGCCGTACTTCTTCGGCGGCGGCGCCAACGTCACCGCGATCACCTTCGCCCGGTCGATCCGGCGAGGGCGCCCCGACCGGTCCTCGTCGTGCAGGCCTGCGATGCCCTTGGCCTGATACCGGTCCCGCCAGGCGATCACCGTCGGGCGCGACACCCCGACCCCGTCGGCGATCGTCGTGTTCGAGACCCCATCCGCGGCCAGCAGGACAATTCTGGCCCGCAGCGCCAGACCCGCCGGCGCCCTGGACGAGCGGGTCAGACGCAGCAGTTCCTCACGGTCACCGTCACGAAGCAACAACGCGGGCGCAGGACGATTCGCCATGCCCCGATCGTCCCAAACACCGAAGCGTCAAACAACTAACCACGCGGAGCACGGAAGTAGTCGACGTAGATGTAGAGGAACTGAAGCTGGTCCATGCGGCGGCGAGCTTGGCCTGCACCGGGATCGGCGGGTTATCGAGCAGGTTCCGGATGTTCGTTCGGATGGTCATCGGATCCCTTTTCCAGAGGAGCGGTCCGTCCGCCGGAGTGGCGGCAGGTCTGGGCGTGCATACGCACGGGTGGTCGAGATCGAGGTTGTGGCTGCCATCCCCGGGCGGCCCTCCATGGAGTCCTCGCCCGCGTGCGCGACCTTGGCGCCGCCGCCGTCATCTCGGTCACGACCGGACGAGGCGCACGCCGGTCGCGAGCAGCCAGACGAGCCAGGCGACGAACCCTAGGAGCCCGACGAAGATCAGCGGCGAGCCGTCGGCGATCGCGAGGTTGCCCAGCCCCGCAGCGAGCAGAAGGCTCCCGCCCACCATGCCCAGCAGGCGCTGCCAAGCCGGAGTCAGCCCGCTCGCGTGCGCAGCGAGGGCCGAGCCGATGCAGGTGGTGCCAAGCATCGGCAGCGCCAGCGCGAACGCCGCCGCGTGAATCTGCCAGACGAGCCCGAACGCGGGCGTCGGCTCGGCGAGCCCGCCGGCGAAGAGCGCGAGCCCGATCTGCAGGACGTTGACAAGCACGAAGATGGCCGACAGCGTCGCGCCAGCGGCCAAGGCGAGGCGCGACCAGTCGGCGCCCGCTCCGCCGCGCCGCTCCACGAGGCCGTGCAGGCCCGTCACGAACACGAGCAGCAGCGGCAGGTACAGGGCTACCAGACCGGACACGATCGCGACCGCGTCGCGGTTGGCCGCGTAGTAGGCCAGCACGTCCTCGATCGGAGCGCCGTAGGACTGCGCGCCCGTTACCGCGAGCAACACGTTCTCGATCACCACCAACACCGCGAACCCGATCGCCGCAGCACCGACGAGCCGGCCTCGAACGGACCAACTGCGGGCTGGCGTGGTGGCGGTGTTCTTCGGTGAGCTCATCTCTTACTCCCTCGTTGCGGAGGACGATTCGCCATGTCCCGATCGTCCCAAACACCGAAGCGTCAAACAACTAACCACGCGGAGCACTAGCTCATTACCAGCCACAGAGCCCAGATCGCTACCAGCAGGGGTACCCGCCGCAGCCGCCATACCGGTCCGCGCGCCTCGACTCGGAAGAGGTCGTC
>DATMZR010000029.1 GCA_035573435.1 Solirubrobacterales bacterium | reverse complement strand
TGGCATCCGCCATCGCGTCAACGACTCGGACCCGACGGTCGTCGTCACCAACGCGGCGAACGCGTCGCGCGTGCAGCACGACCAGATCCTGATCCTCGACGACGAGCTGCTCGCGAGCGGCGATCCGGCGTTCGACGCGGTCGACACCTCGGCCGACGACCCGGCGCAGCTGTACTACTCCTCAGGGACGACCGGGCTGGCGAAGGGAATCCTCCACGCCCACCGCTACATCCTGGCCCACGAGGAGTTCGTCTACTGCCACGACGTCCGCGACGGCGAGCTCTTCCACGGGATGGGGGAGTGGGCTTGGGCCGCGGGGATCGCTCCGCTTCTGGGTCCGTGGCGCCTTGGTGCAACCCAATTCGTCTACCAGCGCGAGGGCGGCTTTGACCCCGCGAAGCAGCTCGAGGTGCTGTCCAAGCACGGAGTTACCAACGTCTTCACGACGCCCACCGCGATGAGGGCAATGATGGCCGTCGGGGACGCCGGCGAGCGCTATCCGCAGAAGTTTCGGATCGTCTGCTCGGCGGGCGAACCACTGAACCCCGAGGCGATCCGCTGGTTCCGGGAGCAGTACGGCCTCACGGTGCTCGACTACTACGGGCTCACCGAGTCGTACCCGCTTTGCGCCAACTACCCCTTCATGGAGGTGCGCGAGGGATCGATGGGCAAGTCCATGCCGGGCTGGGACGTGCAGATCCTCGATGAGGACGAAGACCCCGTCGCAGAGGGGGAGCGCGGCGAGATCTGCCTGCGCGCCCGATCCAACCCGCACTACCCGCTCGGCTACTGGAACAACCCTGAGGACTCCGAGGAGACCTTCGGGGGCGAGTGGTTCCACACCAAGGACGCCGCACAACGGGACCAGGACGGCTACTTCTGGTACGCGGGCCGAGCAGACGACGTGATCATCTCTGCCGGCTACCGGATCGGGCCCTTCGAGGTCGAGTCGGCCTGCATCGAACACCCGGCGGTGCTCGAGGCGGCGGCGGTGGCGTCACCCGACGAGAAGCGAGGCCATGTCGTGAAGGCGTTCTTGGTCCTCGCAGAAGGCCACGAGCCTTCCGATGAGCTGGCAGGCGACATACAGAGCTTCGTCCGCGAGCACCTGTCCGCGTACGCCTATCCCCGCAAGGTCAGCTTCGTCGACGAACTGCCGAAGACGCTGACGGGGAAGATCCGCCGGATCGAGCTGCGCGAGGAGGAGTTCTCGCGTTCGACCCCGGGGCGCTAGCGGTGCTTCACACCCTCCTGCACGAAGTTCGCGAGCCGCGCCTCGGCAATCGGTAGATCGCCCAGCGCGTCGTCGATCGCGTCGATGGTGTCCTGCGAGAGCTCCACGCCGGAGGCGTCCACATTGGAGTAGACCTGCTCGGGCCGGGAGGCGCCGACGATCGCCGAGGCGAGGTTGTGCTGGCGCAGGACCCACGCGAGCGCCATGGTCGCCATGCGCAGGCCGGCACCATCGGCAATCGGTACCAGCCGCTGGACCGCCTCGAGCAGATCGTCTGAGCGGTAGCTGTCCATCGCCCAGTTCATCTCGGCGCTGGCGGCGCGGGAGTCCTTGGGGGGCGGCTCGCCCGGCGCGTACTTGCCGGTCAGCGCCCCCTGGGCGAGCGGCGACCAGACGATCTGCGAGATCCCGTGCTGCTCGCAAAAGGGGATCAGCTCGGCCTCGGGCGCGCGCCAGATCATGTTGTACTGCGGTTGCGAGGAGACGAACTTCTTTGCGTTCGGGACCTCGAGACCGGCCTCGATCTGCTCAATGGTCCATTCGCTGAAGCCGATCTCTCGCGCCTTGCCGGCTTCGCAGACCTCGGTAAGCGCCTCCATCGTCTCCTCGATCGGCGTCTCCGGATCGGGACGGTGGCACTGGTAGAGGTCGACGTAGTCCGTCTGCAGGCGCGCGAGTGAGGCGTCGATCTGTTTGTGGATCTGCTCCCGGGAGAGGCCGTGGTCGGTCTCCGACATCGGAAAGAAGACCTTGGTGGCGAGCACGTAGGAGCCCCGGTCGAACTCCTTCAGTACTTCGCCCCAGACGGACTCGGCCGCGCCGCCGCCGTAGACGTTGGCGGTGTCGAAGAAGTTGATCCCGGCGTCGAAGGCCGCACGGGTGCATGCCTCAGTCTGCTCTTGGACCAGCCCACCGCCGTAGGTGAGCCAGGAGCCGAGCGAGATCTCCGAGACCTCGAGGTCCGAATCCCCGAGCTTGCGAAACTTCACCCGGCGCACCCTACCCAACGCCGATGTTCCGGTCCCGGTTCGACAGGAGGAGAGATGAGCACTACAGACGAGCTGCTTGAAAACAACGAGAGATTCGCGCAGAGCTTCGACCAGGGCGACCTGCCACTGCCTCCGGCGCGGAAGATCGCGATCGTGGCCTGCATGGACGCCCGCCTGAACCCCTATCCGATCCTGGGGCTCGAGCTGGGGGATGCCCACGTGATCCGGAACGCCGGCGGGGTGATCACCGACGGCGAGATCCGCTCGCTGGCGATCTCCCAGCACCTCCTGGGGACGGAGGAGATCATGCTGATCCACCACACGGACTGCGGGATGCTGACCTTCAATGATCAGGAGTTCGCTGACAGGCTCGAGGCGGAGACCGGCCAGCGCCCCGATTGGGAAGCGCACTCGTTTCCCGACCTCGACCAAGACGTCCGGGACTCGATCCACCGCATCAAGTCCAGCCCGTTCATCCCTCACACGGACAGCGTGCGCGGCTTCGTCTACGACGTCGGCAGTGGCGAGCTTCGGGAGGTGAGCTGAGGCTCGGGCGGGTCCAGCTATGGGCCCCCTGATCCGACCAGGGCGAGCTGGCCCGGGTGGAGTGTCCGCGACCGCCTTGTCCGCGCCTGGGAACGGATCCGCTCGAGGGCATCGGCGTAGACGCCGTGATAGCTGCCGTTCGGCTTCACGTCGCCAACCCCGTAGCCCTCTTGCATCGCTCGCGCCATCGTTGCCTTGAACTGGCGCCCATGCCAGCGATGGGTGCCCGGGGAGGTCCCGACGAACAGATGGACCAGCTCGTGAACGAGGGTCTCCTCGGCGTCCCCCATCCGTTGACCCGGGAAGGCGGTCACCGAGATCCGCCACTCGTCCGGGATCGCGAATCCCAGCTGGCTGCGGGGCCGCCTCGAGGCTCGGCGAACGGTCAGGGTGGGCGGGCGGCGCCGGAGGGGTCCCGTCTCTCCACCGAAGGCGGGCAGCCGGCAAAGCCGGTCCATCTCGCTTCGCAGGTCCACGCCCGCGACCCAGTAATAGCTCGCGGGCCGCCGTGTCTGCACCGCCTGCTTGGTGCCTGATGACGATCGCGGTCCCATCGGGAACCCCAGATGTTCGAGGTGGCGGCGGACTGCTTTACGCCGGTGCCCGACGCGCTCAGGTCGTCCGTCAGCTATCGGACTCGATCAGCTCGATTCGGTAATCGTCGGGATCGCGAACGAAACATAAGCGCGAGCCGCCCTCCCTTACCGAGTAAGGAGGGCGCTCGGGCTCGATGCCCACGGTGGCCAGCCGCTCCAGAGTGGCGTCCAGGTCATCAACGGTGATCGCGATGTGGCCGTAGCCGGTCCCGACCTCGTACGGCTCGGTGCGGCCGCGGTTGTAGGTGAGCTCGAGTCGCGGCCCGTCGTCGGGCAGGCCCATGAAGACGTTGATCGCCTCATCGCGAATGGGCACTCGGCCGATCTCCTCCAGGCCGAGCTTCTCGTAGAAGCCAACCGAGCGATCGAGATCCAGGACCCGGTAGCAGGTGTGGATCAAGCTTGGCACCGATCGGACGATAACCGGGCTGCCGCGGGGCTTGCCTGGAGGGGTGGCCGCGCTCGCGTCCTACACTGGTCGGGGTGTCCGAGAAACCGGCAACCGGGGAGGGTGCCGCGCGCTCTGAGGGCCTGCCGCCGCTTACGGGGGTCGTAGTCGCGCTTGCGGGCATCGCGGTGCTCGCTGGCCTTGTATTCGCGATCGAACCGCTTCGAAGCGGCGTCTCCGACGCCATCGCCGGCGACACCGGCGGGCTTCGGGAGGATCTGCGAGGGCTCGGTGTCAGCGGAGTCCTGATCGTGCTCGTTCTCGGCCTTGTCCATGTCGTCGTCTGGTATCCGGCCGAGATCCTCGACGCCGCGGTGGGCTACGTCTACGGCTTCTGGGTGGCGATGCCGCTGATCATGGCGGTGTGGCTGGTCAACGGCCTGGTTGCGTACTGGATCGGGCGCCATGCCACTCGCCCCATCCTCTACCGGCTGATCAACAGGGAGCGCTTCGACCGCTTCGAGCTGCTCGCCGAGCGAGGCGGGGTGACCCTCCTGCTCTCGATGCGCTTGGTCCCGATTGTCCCCTTCAGCCTCTTCAGCTATGCGGCGGGCGCCGCGAAGGTTCCGGTCGGCCGCTTCGTCTGGACGACCGCGATCGGATATCTGCCGCTGACCGCGATCTTCGTGTACCTGGGCAGCCAGCTCGAGGAGCTCTCGGCAACCGATCCGGTGCTATGGATCGGCGCCGTGGTGCTGATCGCCCTCATGCTCTTCACGGCGAGGCTCAGGCGGATCATCTATGCGCGCCGCGTCCAGTTCGCGACTGAGGCCTACGTCAAGCCAAGCAGACGGTGAGCAAGCGCCCGCGTCAGCCCTGTACACGGGTGCGCGGACGGCTCGCGTACGTTGCAAAGGCGGGCTTGCGGGTTCCGTCGATGCGGAGCAACCCGGAATGGTGAAACCACTCGTCGCCCTGTCGGTCCCCAGGGCCGTAGTCCTTCCAGATGAAGTAGCCAATCGAGGCCAGGTTCAAAAGCCTGCCGAGCCGGAAGAGCCTGTAGTAGAGCCTGCCGACGTGACGCGCCTGCGCCCTGGGGGTCACGTCCAAGCCCCCATATCCCCTTTCCTGGTTCGGCCCGGTGCCCCAGCCGACCTCGGTGATCCAGAACGGCAGCCTCCAGGGAACGATCCTTCGCGCCTCGACGATGCGCTGCTGGACCAGGTAGGGCGTGGGCGCGTAGGGATGGATCGCCACGCCGTCCACGCGAGGAAAGATGTCGCCGGCCGCCTTCGCCGCCGTCAAGTACCTGTTCGTGTCCACGTTCTCCGAGCCGGCGAGAACCACCTTCTTGCCGTGATTGTGGATGATCGGCGCCGCCAGCCGCACCAGGTGGAAATAGCGGGGCCAGGCTCGGGGTCCGGGCTCGTTGCCGATCTCCAGAAATACGGCCCGAACGTTTGTCGCAAAGGCCCTGACGGCACGCTTCCATTGACGGTCCGTCAGGCTCAGGTTCTGCTGCAGCATGGGGAGCGGCCGGATTCCCCAGGCCCTGAGCCGCGCGGTGTACAGGCCTATGTCCCCGTAGCCACGCGCGGGGCTGGCCTTGCCGGCGTTGATCCGAACGACTCCCACTCGAGCCGCGGCCAGACGTCGCGGGGACGTGTCCAGATCGGAAACCATGACGCCCTTGTAGGTGCGGTGAGCCGAGTCCTCCGCCGTCTGACCGCGCACTGAGTCCTGGGTACCGGCAAGCAGAAGCATCGCTCCGAGCGACGCCAGTGCCGGCACCAATGCGACTCGTCGCATGCCTCTCCTCCTGTCCCGGTGCCGTGGTGGCCTCGCGCCCGCTACCCGGTCCACCAGGTTGTAACCCCGGCGCCGGTAGGGCCATCAAGAAATCCGGTAGTTACCGACCTGACAGGTCAGCAGTCGGAGCCGGTGCAGTCCCGCAGCTGGTCCAAGCGGGCCGCAAGCAGGGACTTGACGGATGCGTATGCCGACGCGTTCTGGCGGCTCTGAAGCTCGAACGGGTCCTTCAGCAGGTCATAGAGCTCCTTCTCGCCTGTGCTGTGCTCCGCGTACATGTAGCGCTCCGTACGGATCGCCTTGAAGCCCGGCTCCTCGATCAAGAGCTCGCGTCCCCGCCCACTGCCGGGTTGCCGGGCGACCGGGATCAGCGACCTGCCGTCCATCACCAGGCCGGGGGTGGCATTCGCGGCGTCAACGATCGTGGGCGCCAGGTCGGCGTTGATCGACAGGTCAGGGATGGTCACTCCGGCCGGTATTCCCGGGCCGCGCATCATGAGCGGCACCCGGATCGACTCCTCGTAGATGTGCCTTTTGATGAAGAAGAGCCGGTGCTCTCCATAGAAGAACCCGTTGTCGGAGGTGTAGATGATCAACGTGTTGTCGAGCTCGTTGTCAGCCACGAGCGCGTCAACGATCTTCTTGACCCCCTCGTCCACCGACAGGAGCGACTCGAGGGCGCACCGGTAGTGGCGCTTGATGTTGGCGATCTCAGGGGTGGGCCTCAAGAGCGGGCGGTTGCGCATCTCAGCCGGCTTGTCGGAGACGTCGGCCTCGTTGAAGTTCGGAGGCATCGGCAGCGGCTCGGAGTCGAACGCGTGGGCGTGGCGCGGCGCCGGCTTCGCGGCTCCATAGCAGTCCGATGGTGGGTTGGGGTTCGGGTCCGGGCCGGCGACGTGGGGCGACGTGTAGTTGAGCCAGAGGAAGAATGGCTGTGAGCTCGAGGCGCGGCGGTCGATGAAACGCACCGTCTTGGCGGTGAGCACGTCCTGCAGGAACTCGCTGGGCCGGTCGTCGTGCTTGACCAGCACCCCGTTCACGTTCAGCGTGTAGTCGTAGACCTTCGACGAGCCTTGGGAGACCGCGTGCCACTCCGACCAGCCGGGAGGCACCGGCGGGTCGTTCGCGTAGTAGTTCAGGTACTTGCCGATCATGGCGGTGTGATAGCCCGCATCCTGGAGCCAGACGGCGAGGTTGTTGTCCCCGTGCAAGGACTCGAAGCGGTCGAAGCCTCCGGTGGGGGCCTTGTTTTCGAGGACGTTGTGGTTGTGGGCGTACTGCCCCGTCAGGAAGGTGGCTCGCGAGGGACAGCAGAGCGAGAAGTTGACGAAGCTGTTCTGGAAGGTCGCGCCCTGGGCGCCGATCAGCGAGTTCACATTTGTCATGACCCGCATCGACTCGACCGTCTGGTCATCGGTTTCGATGACGAGTACGTTGGGCCGCGCCTCAGCCGCCTGTGTTCGATCGGCGAGCGTCGGGAGCATCGCGGCGACCGCCAAGGCGCCGAACACGGCCAGCATTGCGAGTAGCGGGGAGGGTTGGCGCGGCCAGGACGCGATGTGGTTGCCTACCACTCCAGGCCTGGCGCGTCAAGGTGTCGCCTGGATGGAATCTGACGGGGTGGTCTTATCTGGCCATCTATCGGGGATCGGCTGCGTGGGAGTTGCGGCGGCGGTAGGCTTGGAGGGTCGATGGGTGTAGCTGGGGTGCGAAGCAGGGCGCCAAGAGTTTCGCGCCTCGCAGCCGTTTTTGCTGCCCTCGCGCTGTCCCTGTTCGCAGCGCCCGCGGCCGGCGCGGCAGTCCGGACGGAGTTCTTCGGCATCGCCGCGGGACAGCTGGACGCCACGGATCGCGCGTGGATGGCGGGCGTCCGGGTCCAAACGGAGCGCTTCATGCTCAAGTGGCGCGACATCGAGAAGTCCCCGGGTTCCTACGACTGGAGCGCGAGGGACTGGTTCATCGGCGGCCTTGCCTCGAAGGGCATCCGACCCCTGCCGTTCGTGTGGGGGTCGCCGAAATGGGTGGGCGACGGGGATCCCCGACAGCCCCCGCTCACGGCGGCCGACAGACAGGCCTGGCGGAACTTCCTCAGGGCGGCGGCGGCGCGCTACGGGCCCGGCGGCAGCTACTGGGCCCCAGGGGGGAAGTACGAGCAGGACTACGGATCGAGCGCCACGCCGCTGCCGATTCAGTCGTGGCAGGTCTGGAACGAGGTCAATCTGAAGAAGTACTTCAGCCCGGGATCGACAACTCAGCAGGCGGCCAATAGGTACGCCAATCTGCTGGCGATCTCCCACGATGCGATCAAGGCCAAGGACCCCAAGGCCAAGATCGTGCTCGCCGGCATGCCCAACACCTCGCACGTGGCCGGAAGCTCGACCGCTTGGGACTTCCTCAACGCCCTCTACAGGGTGGCCGGCGTCACGACAGACTTCGACGCCGCCGCGCTGCATCCCTACGCGTGCGACCTGGATCAGGTCCGCACCGGGCTCCAGAAGTTCAGCGCGGTGATGAAGAACCACGGCGACGGGGCGACGCCGCTGTGGCTGACCGAATTCGCCTGGGGATCGGGGAAACCCGATTCATTCTGCAAGAACAAAGGGGAAACGGGCCAGCGCGACCTGCTCATCAGCTCCTACCGGATGTTCCTGCAAAATCGCAAGGCCTGGAACATCCAGCGGGTCTACTGGTTCCTGTGGCGCGATCCGGATCCCACCTCCACCTACGTGACCTACTGCAGCTTCTGCGGCACCGCGGGGATACTGCGGCACGACCGCAGCCCGAAGCCCGCCTACTACGCCTTCAGGAGCTTCACGGCCGAGACCACGCCGCCGGTGGCGAGCATCACCGGGGGGCCGACTGGGGGGAGCTTCACCACGGACCCGACGCCGACCTTTTCCTTCGCCTCCAGCGAGGCTGGCTCGACCTTTGTCTGCCGGTATGACTCCAATCCGTTTGCGACCTGCTCCTCCCCGTACACGCGGTCGCTCACCAGCGGCGCCCACACCTTCTCCGTGAAGGCGATCGACGCCCCCGGCAACGAGAGCCAGGTCGTCTCGCGCTCCTTCACCATCGAAGCCGCGGCGCCCTAGACCACGGTCACTTGCCTAACCGGGATCGTGCTACGCCGAATCTGCGGCGCCGGTACGCTAGGGAGGTCGATGGGTGTAGCCAGGGTGCGAAGGAGGGTGCCAGGAGTGCGGTACCTCGCGGGCGTTATCGCTGCGCTCTCGCTGTGCCTGTTCGCCGCACCCGCGGCGGGCGCGAGAGTCCGGACGGAGTTCTTCGGCATTGCCGCTGGGCAGCTCGATGTTCAGGATCGTCAGGGAATGGCGGCCGCCCGGGTCCAAACGGCCCGCTTCATGCTCAAGTGGCGGGACATAGAGAAGTCCCCGGGCTCCTACGACTGGAGCGACCGGGACTGGTTCATCGGGGGTCTTGCCTCGCAGGGAATCCGATCCGTGCCGTTCGTATGGGGGTCTCCGAAGTGGGTGGGGAACGGGGCTCCAGGCACTCCGCCGCTCGCCACCGCGGCTGAGATTCAGTCCTGGCGGAACTTCCTCAAGGCTGCGGCGTCGCGCTACGGGCCCGGCGGCACTTACTGGGCACCCGGGGGGAAATACGACCAGGACTACGGAACGAGCGCCACGCCGCTGCCGGTCAAGTCCTGGCAGGTCTGGAATGAGCCCAATCTGAAGAAGTACTTCAGCCCGGGATCAACAATCCAGCAGGTGACCCAAAAGTACGCCAGGCTGCTGACGATCTCCCACGACACGATCACGGCAACGAATCCCGGGGCCACGATCGTGTTGGCCGGAATGCCGAGCTTCGGGGACGTGACGGCCTGGAAGTTCCTCAACTACCTCTACAACGTGACTGGGGTCCAGGGTGACTTCGACGTGGCCGCTCTGCATCCGTACGGATGCGACCTGGAGCGGACTGAAGACGCGATTACCAGGTTCAGGACGGCGATGAAGAGTCACGGCGACGGGCCAACACCGCTGTGGCTGACCGAGTTCGCCTGGGGATCCGGTCCCCCCGACCAGTTCTGCAAGAACAAAGGTGAAACGGGCCAGCGCAGCCTGCTCGTCAGCTCCTTCAGGATGATCCTGAAGAACCGCAAGCCCTGGAATGTGCAGCGCGTCTTCTGGTTCCTGTGGCGCGATCCGCGACCAGGGTCCTACTACGCCAAGTTGTGCAGCATCTGTGGCAGCGCGGGGCTGATGCGCAACGACCGGACCCCGAAGCCCGCCTACACCGCCTTCAAGAGTTTCACGGCCGAGACCACGCCGCCCGTCGCGAGCATCCCGGGGGGCCCAAAGCCGGGAAGCAGGACGAACGACCCGACCCCGACCTTCTTCTTTGGGTCGAACGAGGCCGGCTCGACCTTCGTCTGCCACTTCGGCACGGCGCCGTTCAAGCCCTGCGGCTCGCCGCTGATCCCAGCCGTGCGGCTGTCAGACGGCCCCCACACCTTCTACGTCAAGGCCATCGACGCCCCCGGAAACGAGAGCGCAGTGGTTTCGAGGTCGTTCACGGTCGACACCCAGCCCCCTCCCGCACCACAGATCACCGACACCGACCCAAATTCGCCCGCAAACCACAACGTCCCAAGGGTCAAGGGCGTGGCCCCGGCGGGCACGACCGTGAGGCTGTACAAGACGGCGGGCTGTGCGGGCGCTCCAGTTGTCACCGGGACCGCCGCCCAGTTCGCATCACCGGGACTCGGCGTCTCGGTGCCCGACAACTCGACCACGGTTTTCCGCGCCTCGACCAGAGACGCGGCCGGAAACATCTCGCCCTGCTCTGAGGCGCGCGCCTATGTTGAGGACTCGACTCCTCCGCAGACGACGATCACCGGCGGGCCGCCGGACTCGAGCACCGACGACACCCCCACCTTCACGTTCTCCTCTACCGAGTCGGGCTCAGCCTTCAAGTGTCGATTCGACTCCGACCCGTTCGCGGCCTGCTCGGGGCCAGGCGCCAGCCACACGCCCTCGGCTCCGCTCTCCATCGGGACTCACACCTTCGAGGTCCAGGCCACCGACAGGGCGAAGAACACCGATCCGACCCCTGCCATCCGCACCTTCACGGTCGATTTCTAAGCAGGCTCTCCCGCCCTGATCGACGGCCCCAGGGCGGGGTGGAGCCAGGTCCGGCGCTCCACGCTAGTCTTTGGGGGTCGTTACCTGTTTTCGGGGTTGACGTTGACCGTTTCTGGCTCCGATGGTAGGTTCGCGGCTCTAGGCACTCGGGGGTAAGAGGAGGGAGCGTGGATACGGCACAACGCGGGCCAACGCGGATGCGAGATATCGCCATGGAGCGCGTTTGTGGTTGTCCCCACTCCCGCGCCATCTGGGGCGCGATCGCCCTCGCGGCCTTCCTGCTTTCCCTGAGCCTCGCCGGCTCGGCCCGCGGCGCTGCCCCGTCCACCGGGGACGCCAGTGCTTCGATCGCCGGTGTCCCTGCGGGCGTGGTGGCCGGGAGCGTGGACGCGGGTAGCTTGCACGCCTGCGGCATCAGGACGAGCGGCGCCGTTGCCTGTTGGGGGGCGAATAGCAGCGGGCAGTCGACCCCGCCGGCTGGAACCTTCACCGCAGTCAGCGCCGGTGGCTCGCACACCTGCGCCATCAGGACGAGCGGCTCCATCACCTGCTGGGGAGCCAATTCCAACGGCCAGTCCACCCCGCCGTCGGGCGCTTTCAAGTCGGTGAGCGCCGGAGGCGCTCACACCTGCGCCGTCAGGACGAGCGGCGCGGCCGAGTGCTGGGGCAGTAATGGCAGCGGGCGGTCGAGCCCGCCGTCGGGCACATACACGGCGGTCAGCGCCGGCGCCACCCACAGCTGTGGCGTCAAGACGAACGGCGGCGTCAACTGCTGGGGCACCAACACCAACGGCGAGTCAGCCCTGCCCGCCGGCTCATTCAGGTCGGTTAGCGCCGGCACGTCGTACACATGTGCAGTGAGAACGAGCGGCGTTGTCGCCTGTTGGGGCGCCAACAACGCTGGCCAGTCGACCCCGCCGGTGGGCAGCTTCAGGGCGGTGAGCGCGGGCACGTCCCACACCTGCGGCCTGCGGGCAAACGGCAATCTCGCCTGCTGGGGCGCCAACAGCGCCGGCCAGGCCAACCCGCCGGCCGGAACCTTCACCGCAGTCAGCGCAGGCGGCTCCAACACCTGTGGGGTGAAGACAAACGGCACGCTCGACTGCTGGGGAGCCAACGGGAGCGGTCAGTCCAGCCCGCCAACGGGCCCGTTTGTCGGCCCGGCTCTGGACGGAGGGGGATCTCATACGTGTGGCATCAGGCACGACGGCACCCTGAGCTGCTGGGGCGCGAATGGAAATGGGCAGTCCAGCCCGCCAACGGGCACCTTCATCGCCATTTCCGCCGGCGAGTTGCACAGCTGCGCGGTGAGGACGAACGGAACTCTCGCCTGTTGGGGCGCCAACGGGAGCGGCCAGTCCAGCCCGCCCGGGGGCACCTTCAGCTCCGTCTCCGCCGGTGGCGCCCACAGCTGCGGGGTGAGGGCGGATGCCACGGTCGCCTGCTGGGGAAAGAACTCCTCCGGCCAGGGCGCTTCGCCAGGCGGCACCTTCACCTCGGTCTCTGCGGGCGACGCTCATACCTGCGGTCGAAAGCCGGATAGCACGATCGCCTGCTGGGGCAAGAACTTCTCTGGCCAGGCCACTCCTCCGGCCGGTAACTTCAGCGCGGTCGCCGCCGGCGACTCCCATAGCTGCGCCATCAAGATCGACGGCACCCTCGCCTGCTGGGGCGCGAACTTCTATGGCCAAGCCGCGCCCGCCGGGGGCACCTTCGTTGCTCTATCCGCGGGCGACTCCCATAGCTGCGGGCTGAGGTCGACTGGGACCGCCGCCTGCTGGGGCGACAACTTCAACGGCCAGGCCACGCCCTTGGGAGGCACCTTCACTTCCATCTCCGCCGGGGGCGCACACGCCTGCGCTATGAGGTCGGCCGGCACCGGCGGATGTTGGGGCAGGAACCTTTCCGGTCAGGCCACCGTCCCACCGTCGGGCACCTTCAGCTCGGCCTCCGCCGGCGGCTCACATGGCTGTGCGCGCAGGACGACCGGCACCCTTGCCTGTTGGGGCGAAGACTCCGCGGGCCAGGCCAGCCCGCCGGCGGGCACCTTCAGCTCCGTCTCCGCCGGCGCCTCCCACAGCTGCGGGGTGAAGGGCGACGGGACGCTCGCCTGTTGGGGTGACGACTCCTCCAGCCAGTCCAGCCCGCCAACTGGCACCTTCAGCTCCGTCTCCGCCGGCGGCTCCCACAGCTGCGGGCGAAGGACGAACGCCACGATCGAGTGCTGGGGTGACGACTCATCCGGCCAGGCGAGTGCGCCCGCGGGCACCTTCAACTCCGTCTCCGCGGGCGGCGCTCACAGCTGCGGGGTGCAGACCGATGACACGCTTGCCTGCTGGGGCAATGACGACTCTGGTCAGGTCAGCGGGGCGCCGGCGGGCACCTTCAGCTCCGTCTCCGCGGGCGGCTCCCACAGCTGCGGGGTGGCGATGGACGGCACACTGGACTGCTGGGGCGCCAACTCCTCCGGCCAGGCCAGCCCGCCTGGCGGGACGTTCACCGCGGTCAGCGCCGGCGGCTCCCACAGTTGCGGAGTGAAGACAAATGGCACACTCGCCTGCTGGGGCGCCAATTCCTTCGGCCAGAGCAACCCCCCGGCGGGCACCTTCAGCTCCATCTCCGCCGGCGAGTTCCACACCTGCGGGGTGAGGACGGACGGCACGCTGGCCTGCTGGGGCGCCAACGATTCAAGCCAATCCGGCGCGCCCTTTGGGTAGCAAGTAGCCACGGCCTCCGGTTTGGAATGCCGATGTAGGGGCATTCCCGGCTGGACAACGCGACGTTCGACCAGTACCCTGACGAGCCAACGGGGCCTGGGGGGAGTGCAACGTTCATGAGGGACATGCGGGGTGCTGGAAGGCTTGGCTGGATCGCCGGCCTCTCGTTGCTGCTTGCGATGGTGTTAGTGCTGCCGGCGTCGGGCGCTTCCGCGCTCGCGTCCGCAAACCGGTACATCGTCGTCTTCAAGGATCGCGTCGATCATCCAGGTCACGTGGCCGCCAAGCAAGCCCGCAGCTATGGGACCAAGACGACCTACGTCTACCGGTCTGCCCTCACGGGATACGCGGCCACCATCCCTACCAGCGAGGTCCACTCCCTGCGAGCCGACGATCGGGTCGCCTACGTGGAGCGTGACGGCACGGTGTCCGCACTGGCCCAGACGCTTCCCTGGGGAATCAACCGGATCGACGCGGACATCAGCTCGACCCTCGCGGGCAACGGATCAGGGGCGATCAGCAACGCGCGGGCCTATGTCATCGATACCGGCATCTATCGCTCACATCCCGACCTCAATGTCGTCAATCACGTCAACTTCGCGGGCGGCCAGAACAACGACTGCAACGGTCACGGGACGCACGTGGCCGGGACGATCGCGGCGCGAGACAACGCGAGCGATGTCGTCGGGGCATCACCAGGCCTACGTCTGATCGGCGTCAAGGTCCTCGGCTGTGGCGGGACCGGGTCGACCGCGGGAGTGATCAAGGGTGTCGACTGGGTCACCGCGAACGCGGTCAAGCCGGCCGTCGCCAACATGAGCCTCGGCGGCGGTCCCAGCCAGGCGCTGGACGACGCCGTTCGCAGGTCGGCCGCAAGCGGCGTCTTCTACTCGCTGGCCGCCGGCAACGACGGCGCCGAGGCCTGCACCAGCTCCCCGGCGCGGGCGGGAGCCGGGACGAACAACGGCATCGTCACCACCGCCGCCACGAATAGCCTCGACCAGGAGGTCTCGTGGAGCAACTACGGATCATGCGTCGACCTGTGGGCGCCGGGCGTGAGCATCCTCTCCACGCGCAAGGGCGGCGGGACGACGACGATGTCGGGGACCTCGATGGCCTCGCCCCACGTCGCCGGGACCGGCGCTCTGTACCTCTCGTCGCACACGACCACGGCGCCGGCACAGGTCGAGTCACAGCTCAAGGCCAACGCGATGAGCCCTGGCACCCGGAGCAAGGACGGGCGCTCGATCAGGCTCGTGTACGCGGGCGGCTACTGAGCGCACTCGCCCCCACGCTGACCGAGAGCAGCCCGGCGCGCTCAGCCTCGGCGGGCGAACGAGACGTGCCTGGAGCGTTTCCGGCCACGCCTCTTCGAGCTCCCTTCGAGCCCCTCGAAAGCATCGAATTCCTCGAGCGAGCGGCCGGCCCCGACGACAACGCAGGTGAGGGGCGAGTCCGAGAGGTTCACCGGCAGGTGCGTCTCCTGTCGCAGGAGGCCGTCGAACCCCCTGAGCAGCGCGCCGCCCCCCGCCAGCAAGATGCCGTGGGTGGCGATGTCTGCCGCCAGCTCGGGCGGCGTCCGCTCCAGCGTCTCCTTCACCGCCTCGACGATCGCGCCCAGCGGCTCCGAGTACGACTGGCGCAGCTCCTCGCTCGAGAGTCGCACGGTCTTCGGGAGACCGGAGATGAGGTCGCGGCCGCGGACCTCGCTCTCGAGTTCCGTGTCGAGCGCGATTGCGGACCCGATTTCGAGCTTCAGATTCTCTGCGGCCTGCTGGCCGATCGCCGTCGTATGGACCCGCTTCAGGTGATTCTTGATCGCGTCGTCGAAGTCATAGCCGCCGATCCGCAGGGATTCCGAGACGACGATTCCGCCGAGCGCGATCACGGCCATCTCGCTGGTTCCGCCGCCAACGTCGACGACCATGTGCCCGGTGGGCTCCGCGATCGGCAGCTCCGCGCCGATCGCAGCCGCGATCGGCTCCTCGATCAGGTGTACCTGGCGGGCACCGGCAGCGAGGCAGGCCTCCTCGACCGCGCGCTTCTCGACCTCGGTGATGCCCGAGGGCGCACACATCACCACGCGCGAGCGCGGGTACGGGCGGGGGCGCACGCTGCGGATGAAGTGGCGAAGCATCCGCTCGGTCACCTCGAAGTCGGCGATGACTCCGTGCCTGAGTGGGCGGATCGCAGAGATCGTCGCCGGAGTGCGCCCGATCATTCGGCGCGCCGCGTCGCCGACCGAGTGGACGGTCCCGGTTTGCGTGTCGATTGCCACCACCGAGGGCTCGTTGAGCGCGATTCCGCGCCCGCGCTCGTAGACGAGCGTGTTGGCGGTCCCGAGATCAATCGCGATATCGCGGCCGCGCCCGCCGCCTGTGCGTAGCGCCATCCGGGTGAGCATACGGACCGGCTGCCGAGGGCTCCGGCGGTCGCCAGAATCCTAGGCACCCTCTTGGGGGTCTCTTATCATGCGCGAGCCCATGCCTCGCCTCCGACGCTCGCCCGCCCGGACGCCTGACATCGAGGAACTCATCCCGCCCAAACGCGTATTGCCCCCCTACACGCGAAAGGGCAACTTCACAAAGGCTGGCGCGCGGTTTCTGCGGGCGGCGGTGGCCGCCGGCCTCGAGCCCCAACACCGGCTCCTCGATCTGGGCTGCGGGGTCGGCCGCCTTGCGATCGCGCTTTCGCAGTACCTCGACGACGGCGGCCGCTACGTTGGCTTGGACACCGATCGCAAGGCGATCCGGGTCTGCGACGAGTGGATCGGCTCGAAGCTGCCGCACTTCAGCTTCGTCTGGGCCGACGTCTACAACACCGCTTACAACCCGAGCGCCGAGGCCAAGGCGGCCCAGTACCGCTTCCCGTTCGACGACGACGACTTCGACTTCGTGTTCTCGAACTCGTTGTTCACCCATCTGGTTCCCGATGACGCTCGCAACTATCTCGGCGAGATCGGGAGGGTGCTGAGGCCGGGAGGCAGGACCATGAACACCATCTTCCTGCTCAATCAGGAATCGCTTGCCCTGGTCCGCGGCGGGGACTCACCGCAGGGCGTCCTTCATGAGCTGGGCGACTTGGCGTTGGTCAAGAAGCCCGAGCGGCCGGAGGCGTGGATCGCCCTCGACGAGCAGCTCGTCCGCACAGCTCACGCCGCGGCCGGGCTGGAGATCGAGCAGGTGCGCTACGGAGCGTGGCCGGGGCGGGAGGCATCCGGCCCGCGCATCGGGAAGAAGGACATCGTGGTCGCCACGAAGCCGAGCGCCGGGCCCCGCTGATCCAAGTGCCCTCGTAGCCCGCTGGGCCATTCGTCGAGCCTCGCCAGGCACGCTCAATGCGTGGCCCAACGCGGCCGAGTAGACGTGTGTGCACTACCGGAAACCCGCTCTGCCCCCACCTGGTGGCGGCGAATGGATCCCTGCGCGCGGTGCGCGCCTGGCAACGGTCCTCTGCCTGATCGCGGCCCTGACGTTGGCAGCGGCCTCGGCCGCCAACGCGCGTCCCACCTGCCTGGGCAAGAAGGCGACCATCGTCGGCAACCAGCGCAGCAACCACATCAGCGGCACTGCCCATAGCGACGTGATCGTCGCGCTCGGTGGCAACGACGTGATCCGGGGCAAGAACAACAAGGCCGATCACGGCGACGACATCATCTGCGGCGGGCCGGGTGCCGACAGGATCATCGGCAACAACGACCGGGAGAAGCTGATCGGCGGGGCCGGCAGCGACTACATCAAGGGCAACAGGGGCAACGACCTGATGGTCGGGGACCTGGCGAACCTGTTCGGCGACGCCATCGGGCACGCGGGTAACGACGAGCTCGGTGGCGCCGGCGGCCAGGACTTCATGGTGGGCGACAACTACTCCCGCTACAACGCGACCGGCAGCGGCAACGACAAGATGCTGAGCGCGAAGGGAAGCGACACCGTGATCGGCGACAGCGCGGTCACGGGCAGCGGTCGGGCGAGGGGAAGCGGTAAGGACAAGCCGTACGGCGAGCGGGGCCGCGACTTGGTGATCGGAGACAGCTACTCCCGCAGGGGGTGGGCGTCAGGCGGCGGCCGAGACATCCTGAACGCGGGCTTCAAGGGCGATGTCATGGTTGGGGACAGCTACACGAGATCCGGCCGAGCCACAGGCGACGGGCGCGACAAGCTGCACGGACTAACGGGAGACGACTTCATCTACGGCGACAACTTCGCCGGCAGCGGCGCCCAGGGGCTCGATGCGGGCGACGGGGGGAACGACTCGCTCGCCGGGGCGGCCGGCGACGATCACCTGTTCGGCGGGCCGGGAGATCACGACATCTGCGCCGGTGGCGACGGGCACGACGATGCGCGGTTCGACTGCGAGTTCAGGTTTCAGATCCCTTAGCGAGCGGGCTTAGCCTGCCCGCCAAGGGCACGAAGCGCCCCACACGCGCGGCGTAGGTGGCATAGGCGCGTCCGTGGGTTGCGGCCAGGTACGGCTCCTCGACCAACCGCACGTGCAGGTCGACCCCGAGCGCGAGCAGTCCGAAGGCGGCGAGGCTCCACGCGTTGGGGACCAGCAGCGCAACGCCGCCGACGTAGATGAGCATGGCGGTGTAGATCGGGTTGCGCACCCAGCGAAACGGACCGGCCGTGACCAGTTCGGTTCGCTCGGTGGGATCGACGCCGATTCGCAGACTGTTTCCCATCGACGACTGCGACCAGACCATCGCCGCAAGGCCGACCACCGACAGAACGAGCCCCAGGGCCGACAGCCAGTCGCTGTCGACGAGCCGTGGCGCGCCGAAGGCGAGCTCGGCGACTGGTCCAGCTATGAACAGCAGCGTCAGAGCGCCCAGGGCAATCCATCCGCTCATGCCGGCTCCCCCCCGGATGGGCGAGCGGCCGGTGCGGCGAGCGTGAAGCCAGGTGCGCAGGCCGATGCCAAGTACGCCGAACAGCCCTGACAGCCCAAGCGAGACCCACGCCATCGTGCGATTCAACCAGGCAGCCGCCGCTCGAGCACAACCCGGCAGCCCTTTCCGGGCGCCAGCGTCACGTTGCGGATCTTCACCCGCTCGGGACGCGGGTCGGGCGCGCTCAGTTCTGCCCGCTCGAGGAGCGTCCTCAGGATGACGCGCATCTCGTACTGGGCAAATGCCGCGCCAACGCAGCGACGGACTCCGCCCCCGAACGGGATCCAGGCATAGTTGTCGACCTTCCCGTCCAAGAAGCGCTCGGGCCGGAACTCGTGAGGTTCCGGATAGAGGTCCTCCCGGTAGTGCAGGGCGGCGATCGCTGGAAGGACGAAGGTCCCGGGCGAAAGCTCGTAGCCGCCGATCTCGGCCGGGGCGGTGAGTTTGCGCGCAACGTCGACGATCACGGGGCGCGCTCGCAACGTCTCCTTGATGGTGGCGTCCAGGTAATCGTCCTCGCCGGCCTCGACTGATGCCCGCAGGCGCGCTAGGACCCGCGGGGTTCGGAGAATCCGCTCGACCGCCCAGGCGAGGGCCGTGGCCGTGGTCTCGTGGCCCGCCCCGACCACGGTCACCAGCTCGTCGCGAAGCTCCTCGTCGCTCATCGGGCGCCCATCGTCGTGCCTGGCTTCCAGGAGCAGCGAGAGGACATCGTCGTGCTCGGCGCCGCTCGGCTCTGCGCGACGCGCGGCGATCTCCTCATAGATGAACTCGTCGAGCCCGGCGCGGGCGCGCTGGAAGCGCGACCAGGGGCTGAAGCGGCCGAGGTTTCGTCGCAGCCAGGGAGCTTGTGTGATCAGGTCGGCCCGACGGGCGAATTGGCCGACGAGCACGGCCGCGCGCGCGAATCGTTCGTCGTCGCGGATGCCGAATACAGCCCGCAGGATCACAGCCAGCGTGATCCGCTGGGTGTGCGGACGCAGGGCAAATGGCTCGCCGAGCGGCCAGCTCTCCACGTCCCGCTCGGTGATCTCGCGGATCAGGTCGCCGTAGCCGGTCACGCGCTCTCCGTGAAAGGGAGGCAGCAGAAGTTTGCGCTGGCGGAGGTGCTCGGCCTCGTCGAGCGTCAGCACCGAACCTGGACCGAGCGTCGGCTCGAGCACCGTCGCATTGGCCTCGCCCGCGTGGAACAGAGCCGCGTCGCCGGTGAAGACCCGCTTGACGATTCCGGGATCGGCCACGTAGACGATTCGACCGAAGTACGGGAACGACAGCGAGAAGACGTTGCCAAAGCGACGGTGAAGGCGGGTGAAGAAGCGCAGCGGATCGCGGGCGTATCGGAGCCCCTGCACGATCGCTGGAGCTCGTGGGCCGGGCGGAAGGTCCGGCGCGACGACGGCGGATCGCGGGGCCGAGGCTGCGTGCTCCATCGCACCTTGACTCTAGGGGAGCCGGGCCTAGCGCAAGTCCTCGGCGATCAGCTCCATGAGCAGGTTGTCGTGCCAGGCACCGTCGGCCCCGCGCTCGTATCGGCGCAGCACGCCAACCCGGCGAAACCCGACCGCGCTGTAGGAGCGGACGGCGCGCTCGTTTTGGAGTGCGGGATCGATGGTGAAGCGGTGGTGCCCCCGTTCTCGTATCAGCCACCTGATCGCCGTTCGAAGCGCGTCGCGCCCGAGACCACGGTCCTGATGGGGCGGGGCCAAGCTGATGTCCAGGCCGGCATGGCGGTAGTCGGGATCGGTCTCCTCATCGATGCCGAGCCAGCCAGCGAGCTCACCTTCGGCGTCGACGGCGAAGGCCGCACCATCGTTGCGCAGCCCGTCGCGCAGCCGCTCCGCGTTGAGCTCGCTCGCGCTCCACCACTCGCGAACCCCGGGGCTGGCGATGACCGCGGCGAGCTGGTCGATGTCCGTTTCGCTCAGCGGGCGCAGGGTCACGCGTTCGCCGTGGAGGGTTGGAACCTCCATGGCGGGGAGTCTGGCACCGACTCGAGCGGGACCTCGGCGCGACTCAGAGGGCGTGCGCTAGGGGCGACTGCGCGAGGCCGTCAGCCTCGGCCAGATCAGCAGAACCAAGCCGATCAGGATGCAGAGAATTCCCAGCGCGTAATGGACCAGGATCGCCAAAACGATCCCGATGATGATCAGTAGCAGCGGTAGTTCCATGCTCGGCCCTTACCCCGGCCGACCCGAAGAAAACCCGTCGGCCGGCTGCTTCATCGCCCACGTGGGCCCGTCGTCGGCCGCTCGAGACGGCCGTAAGCAATCGGGCCAGTTATCAAGCTGACCACCCGTTTGCGGACCTCGATGCCGGGAAACCGCGGTCTGAGAGGAGTGGAAATGTCGATTACTCGCACACGCACAGACACAGACGCAGAGGCGCGCGCAGAGATGGATCGCGCCCCGAGAGACGTGGATTCGGATGCTGAGGTGGCGGATGACCGCCCGGTTAGGCGTCGGCGATTCCGCAGGCGGCCGGTTGACGATCACCCCACGGGTGCAGCGCCGCTTGCGTTTGCCGCCCATGGGCTCGGGCGACTCGTTCGCCTGGCAGCGGCTGTGGTCGCCGCGATCATCGTCGCGGGCATCCTGTTCATCGTGCTTGACGCCAACTCCAGCAACGACATCGTTTCAACGGTGGACGACGCGGCTCGCGCCCTGGTGGGTCCATTCGACGACATGTTCTCGTTCGACAACGCCAAGACGGCCGTGGCAGTCAACTGGGGCATTGCGGCACTGGTGTACCTGATCGCGGGCGCGCTGATCGCCCGGTTGATCGAGTGGATCGGAACCGCCCCGCTACGTGTGCGTCGCGCCTGATCAGTTACTCATTAGGCAAGCGAATAGTGGACGAACCGCGAGGCGATCCATGGCGACGAGAACGACCGAGATCCCGCACGGGCCGCACCGGGAGCGAACCAACGACGCCCCGCGGTGCGATGCCCGTTCTGTCAGTACCGCCAAGGGCACGGGACTGTTCGCCACCCTGAAGCGAACGGTGGCCGAGTTTCGCGAGGACAACCTCAGCGACTGGGCCGCGGCGCTCACCTACTACGCGTTGCTGTCACTGTTCCCGGTCTTGATCGCGCTGGTGGCGATCGTCGGCCTGTTCGGAGATCCCCGCACAACCACCTCCACGATCACCGACGTGGTGACGTCAATCGGCCCCGACTCAGCCGCACAGACGTTTCAAGGCCCGATCGAATCGATCACGTCGAACCGAAGCGGCGCGGGAATTGCGCTTGTCATCGCATTGGTGACTGCGCTCTGGTCGGGATCGGGCTATGTCGGCGCGTTCATCCGGGCCTCGAATGTGATCTACGAGACTCCGGAGGGGCGGTCCTTCTGGAAGCTGCGACCGCTCCAGCTGCTGCTGACGCTGGCGATGGTGGTCCTGATGGCCATCGTCGCGCTTGGGCTTGTGCTGACGGGGCCGATCGTGGACGATGTCGCGGGCCCGATCGGGCTCTCTTCCACGGCCACGACCATCTGGAGCTTCGCCAAGTGGCCGGCGCTGGCGGGGCTCTTCACGCTGATCATCGCTGTCCTCTATTACGCCTCGCCGAACGTGAGGCTGCGCGGCTTCAAATGGGTGACCCCCGGCAGCATTCTCGCCCTGGTCGTCTGGGTCGTCGCCTCCGCGGCGTTTGCGTTCTACGTCGCCAACTTCGGCTCCTACAACGAGACGTACGGCGCTCTCGGCGGTTTGGTGGTTTTGTTGATCTGGTTCTGGATCACCAACGTGGCGATTCTCTTTGGACACCAGCTGAATGCCGAGCGGGAGCGGAGCCTCGAGCTCCGGGAGGGCAAGCTCGGGGCCGAGCGCGAGATCCAGCTCGAACCGCGCTCAGAGCCGAAGCACCAGAGAACACGCTGATTCTCAATTTCATGGGCTGGGCCTGAGTGTGTCTATGCTCACACAGCGCTGTCCGCTTGTGCGGAAGGCTCCACACGAACACCAGGAGGAGAGCGCGTGATGCCTTCGGGAATCCCCCCAGGTCCGTCATATCCGTCCTGGATCCAGAGCATCGGCTTCTGGACGCGGCCGCTTGCCTTCCTGGAGCGCTGCCGCGCGCGATACGGCAAGAGATTCACGATTCGCCTGCCGCTGGCGCCGCCCTTCGTGATGATCTCCGACCCGGACGAGGTCAAGCGCGTATTCACGGCGCCACCTGATGTTCTCCACCCCGGTGAGGGAGCCCGGGTGCTCGAGCCAGTCGTCGGGACGAGCTCGGTCATCCTCTTGGACGAGGCCGCGCACCTGGAGCAACGCAAGCTGATGCTTCCCGCTTTCCACGGCGAGAAGATGGAGCGTCTCAGCGACCTGATCGCGGAGGTGGCCGACCGAGAGGTTGCGAGTTGGCCTCGCGGAGAGCCATTCCGGCTCGGGCCTCGCCTCCAGCGCCTGACGATGGAGATCATCCTGCGGGCGGTATTCGGCCTTGATCCCGGCGAGCGCCTGGATGGGTTGCGGGAGCGTCTGTCGGCAATGCTCGCCTTCGGCGATCGGCCGATCAGCCTGCTGCCCCCGCCCCCCGGGCGCCTCCAAGCGATCCTCGAGCGACGCGGGCCGTTCGCGGGCTTCGTCCGGCTGCAGGAGCAGGCGGACGAGCTGCTTTTCGAGCTCATCGACGAGCGACGGGCCGAGCACGCCGAGCGCGACGACATCCTCAGCCTGCTGCTCGATGCGCGCCACGAGGACGAATCGCCGATGTCCCCTCAGGAATTGCGCGACGAATTGATGACCTTGTTGATCGCCGGCCACGAGACCACGGCGTCGACGCTGGCCTGGACCTTCGAGCGCCTGGTCCGCCTCCCCGACGTCCTTGGTCGACTCCGCCAGGAGATCGGCGGCTCGGACGGAGACGCCTACATCACCGCAACCGTGCAGGAGGCGCTGCGGCGCAGACCCGTGCTGCCCAACGCTGCGCCCCGCCTGGTGAAGCAACCGATCGAGGTTGGGGGGTGGAGCTACCCCGTGGACGTGTGCCTGGTGCCCAACGCCTACCTGGTCCACCACGACCCGGAGATCTATTCGGATCCGTACACCTTCCGGCCGGAGCGGTTCCTGAAACAGTCGCCCGGCACCTACACCTGGATCCCGTTCGGCGGCGGCAGGCGGCGGTGCATCGGCGCCAGCTTTGCGATGCTCGAGATGAAGATCGTGATCCGCAGCGTGCTGGAGCGCCAAGAGGTTGCGCCCGCCGGGCCGCTCCCGGAGCGCGCCAGACGGCGCAACATCACGATCACTCCGGACGCGGGGTCGCGCGTGACGCTGTCGGCGCCGCAGCGCGAGCCGGTCCGGACCGCGTGAGCTAGGTCTGGGCGAACTGACCGTGAAAGCCGAACGGGATGTGGTGCGGGACCTCCGCCCGGGCGAGCTCGTCGAGCGAGCGGGCGTCGAGCACCAGGAGGAAGGAGTTGCCCTTGCGTCCGTCGAGAACGATCGACAGCAACACCCCCTCGTCCTCGCCGTCCGCGTCGGGGGCGGCTACGAAGACCGGCTCACCGGGAAAGCACCCCTGCTCGGACCACGTGATTGAGCGCCGCTCGAGCACGTCGGCCTTGACGATCCGGTCGAACCAGCCGCCGCCGATGCCGACGCCCCAGGCATAGCGGTAGGGCCGCTCGTTGCACTTGCCGTAGTTGATCCGGGGCAGCTCGATCGTGTCTTCGATCAGCCGCTCCCTGCTCACGTCTCCCGCTCTGGGCGAGATGCGGAAGCGCTCCAGGTATGACGCGGCGATCTGCTTCCCGGCCCGCAGCCGCTCCATGTAGAAGTCCTCGACGATGCCCCCGTCGGGGAAGGTGCAGAGGTCGACGACCACCTCGCCGTCTTCCTCATAGGAGTTGACGTGGTGAAAGCCGAACCGCGCCTCGGTCTCGAACGGGCCGAGGCTCTCCCCGGTCGCGCGGTCGAACAGGGTGAAGGTGGTCCCCAGCTCCGGCTTCCAGCGGTAGTTCTCGATGTAGGGCCGGCCGCTGAACGCGAGCCGCAGCGGATTGACGACGAGCGGGAACTCGGCGAGCACGAGCCAGCGCTGGGTGAGCCCGAAGGAATGCATGTAAGCGGGCTCGCGAACCGGCTTCGTCGCAAGCACCTCCGGCTCCGAGCTCCCGGGGCGCAGGAGGAAGAACCGGTAGCTGGTCCGAGGGCCGAGTTTCGCCGCATAGTTCAGCAGTCCCCCGGTGGCGCGGTCCAGGTGCGGATGGGCCGTGGACAGATGCCCCGGCGGCTTGTAGGGAACGCCCGCCGAGGCGAGCGTCTGGGCGTCGAACTCCACCGGGATCGGCGTCTCCGTCATCGAGATGAACCGCTCGCCGAGCTTGGTGAGGTTGATATTGGCGTTGTCGGTCAGCTTCGGCGAGAACATGGCGCTCACCCGCGCGAAGAGCGAGCGGCACGGGTCCGTTGCGAACTCCGAGTAGGCGATACGCCCTTTGCCCCGCGCTTCTCGGTAGGCGCGGCTCTCCAGGAATCGGTTCGCGTAGGAGACCTCTCCATCCGCAAACGAGAACCGGTGCAGCATCGCGAACCCGTCGAACCAGTGGTTCATGCTCCGGCCGCCGATCTCCCACTTGGCGGGGCCTGTGCGAAGCAAAGACCCCTCGAGCCAGGGCGGAAGCTGGCCTCGGACCGGGAGGGCGTCGACCTGGGTCTCATTCGCGAGCGAGTCGAATCCCCGGCGTGCGGACGCGACGGGGGCCTTGGTGACGGTGCTCATCGCAGCCTGACCTTCAGGGTCTTCAGCTGGTTGATGAACGGCGACTCGGCGAACTCGGGCTTACCGTCGAGCTGCATAGTGGGGTAGCGAGCCAGCGTCTCCTCGAAGAGGATGCGCAGTTCGAGCCGGGCCAGAGCAGCCCCCAGGCAGAAGTGGCGGCCGCCGGCACCGAAAGCCTGGTGCTCGGGATTGCGGGTTACGTCGAAGCGGTCGGGGTCCTCGTAGCGGGAATCGTCCCGGTTCGACGACACGTACCACATCACGACCTTCTCGCCTTCGCGGATCGGCTGCCCGCCCAGCTCGGTGTCGCGCGTCGCGGTGCGGCGGAAGTGGCCGAAGGCGGGGAACATTCGCAGCGACTCCTCGACTGCGCTCGGGATCAGCGACGGCTCGTCGAGCAGGAGCTGACGCTGCTCCGGATGCTCCATCAGGGCCCGCATGCCGCTGCAGAAGGTCGCCTTGGTGCTGTCGTTGCCGGCGGCAACCAGGAGGAAGAAGCCCATCACGATCTCGTGTTCCTCGAGGCGCTCTCCGTCCACCTCGGCGTGCACCAGGACACTGGTGAGGTCGCTGGTGGGTCGCTCGCGGCGTTCCGCGATCAGCTTTCGGCAGCGCTCGAAGATCTCGGGCACGTCCCGCTCCATGACCGCCTCGACGCCCTCCGGGTTGAGGTCGGGATCGCCCGCGCCGAGTGTGGTGTTCATCAGCCGCGCCCAGACCTCATCGTCCTCGGGAGGGGTTCCCACGAAGCTGCCGATGACGCGCGAAACCACCGGTTGGGCGACCTCGGTGACGAGATCGCAGGTCTGCCGGCCGGCGATCCCCTCCAACGCTCCAACCGCTATCGCGCGGATCGCGTCCTCGTGCTCGGCGATCCGCCGCGGCGTGAAACCGCGCTGGAAGAGCATCTTCAGCCGGTCGTGCTTGGGCGGGTCCATGCCGATGAACATCGCCTGTTGAAGCTCGAGGGGCATGATCGAATGGGTGAGAGCCGTCACTCCACCGCGCTCGGAGGAGTACGTCTCCCAGTCGTGGCTCACCTCGTGGACGTCGTCTGCCAGGGTGAGCGACCAGTAGCCCGCCTCTTCCGGGTACTCCCCGATCCGGGCCGTCCAGTGAACCGGGCACTCCCTTCGCAGCTGCCGGAACAGCTCGTGCGGGGGCCCGTCGGGCCAGCGCTCGCGCTCGGTGAGAAGCAGTCCCCCGAGCGTTGGCCGGTCGCCGGTCGCCGAAGCCTCGGGATTGGGAGGCGCGGGCATCGGAGCGCGAGCCTACCGCGAACGGAGGGTGGCTGCGGCCCCTAGTCGCGCCGGACGACCCTGAACAGCCACGAGGCCGGGGTCGGATCCCTCTTCCCGTTGGCTACGGCCCGAACCTTGAACCGGTAGCGGCCCGGCTTGAGCCGCCGGAACCGCTGCGGCGATCGGCACCTTGACCAACCGCCGGTGTAGAAGCACTGGAAGGAGGCGCCGGAGACGGTGGAGGAGAAGGCGAACCTGACCCTGCGCTTGTGGGTCCGCCGGGCTGGATGGCGCGTGAAGAAGGTGTTGGGCGCCCCGGCGGCGACCGGTTTCGCGACCGTGAGGGATCGAATCTCGCCATCGGTCACGTCGCAGTCGGGCTCGGCGGAGCAATCGAGGCGCTCGACCATCCAGTAGTAGGTCCCCGCCCTGTCTGTGATGGGCTCGGTCGCCTTGTGTTCGTAGACGCCATCTCCCACCGAGCTCGGCTGCACGAGGAGGTATCGATTGGCGAACGTCCCGTCGGGGGCCAGATCAGTGCTCTTGGAGAACTCGATGTAGATGCGCGTGCCGTCGCGCGTATAGGAGGGAACGTCCTGGACCGTGAAGGTCGCATCGGCGCCGTACGGGATCTTCGCGTCGTCCTCCGGCGAGGTCTGGGTTGGCGGCGCCAGCGGTTCGATGGTCAACGATTGGATCGGGCTGAAGCAGTTGGGATCGGCCAGGGCGCAGTTGTGGTAGAGCGCCTGCCAGTAGTACGTATCCGGCTTGTTGGGCCAGCCGGCGTCCGAGTCCGGCCCGGCCCCATAGACGGGAGGCAGGCTCGCGTCGGGACCAGCCGAGAAGCTGTCGATGGGGCTCGAGAGCACTGCGGCGGCGCTCCGCGCGACGTAGAAGTCGATCCGGGTCGGTGCCGGGCTCAGGGCGGTGGACGCCTGGAAGGCAGGCTGGTCAACGCGCGCCGTGAGCGTCGCGCCGTCGTCCGGCGCGAGCGGAATGGGGTCGGCCAGCGCCTCCGGGGTGGCGGCCAGCGCCAAGCCCCCAGCTATGGCAAGCGCGGCCAGGCGGGCCCTAACACCAGCTCGGATCATCCTGCCCCAGCTCCAGAGTCGTCGCCCGGAGGAGGCAGGGAGCCGACGGGGGGCGGCAGTGAGCCGACGGGTCCGGGCTTCGGATCGGGCTGAGCGTCGGGGTTGGGCTGGGGCTCCGATGACGGAGTGGGCGCAGGCGTGGGAGCGGGGGCGGCGGCCGGCTCGAGCGCGGGCGCGGGCTTGTCCCGATGCGGTGTCTGCGACGTGGCCAGCTCAGTCTGGCTCACACTCGGGCCCTCTCGCGCTTCGTGTACGACGGCCTTCGACTGATCATCCGAGCCACCAGCGGACCGGGGCTCATGTGGCCGCTCGTTCACGGCGGCCACCGCCTCGGGCACGGCGACGACGGCCCGGCTCGGGGCGCTGACGGTGTCCAGGGACTCGCCGCCCCGGTTCCCAGCGAGGATTCCGGCGGTCCCGATCGCCGCGACCACGACAGCGACGCCCGCCGCCCGCCTTGGGAAGCGAAGGCCCGCCCACGTGTGCGCCCGGTGGGACTCCGGCTCGGTGAGGGGCTCGGGCCGGAGCATTCGCCCGCCCTTGGCCCTCTGGACACGGCTCACGATGCGGGCCCGCTGCACGTCTGCCGCTGCAGCAGCGCTGCGCCGGCTTGCGCTCGGCAGCCACCTGGCCATTCGGTCGCACTGATCCCGGTAGAACGCGAAGGCGGTGCCCATCTCGGCCATCCGACCCGCCCCCCATCGCCGAGCCCAATCAGCGGGCATGTCGCCGTGGAGCCCGTTGGTGGCCGACGGGCTGCTCGCCGGTTCGCCGGCTCGCCCTGAAACGTGCTCGTACTCCATCCGAATCAGCTCCGTGATCAGGACCAGGTCCCGGTAGCGGTCTCCGCGACGCCGGTAAGGACGTGAAAGGCGCGTCGCGACATCCAGGCGTTCGCGCTCCAGGGTCAGGAACGCAGCCGCGTTCGCACTCATCCGCGGATCGCCGGCCGCGCGGACCCCCCCTTCCGAGGTCTGCGGCGCCAGGCGCTCGGCGCGTGCACGCTCGAAGGCGGCCACCATCTTCGCCTGGAGCTCTGATGGGATCGATTCGGGCGGCAGGGCAGGAATCGACTCGGGCGGCAGGGCGGCCGCCCGTTTGGGCTCCTTTCTCGTTTGCGTCCGCGGCGCCAGGCGCCAGAGTTCTTTGGCTCTCATGTGAATCCCCCGGGGGGGGCGGAGGTAGAGGCCTGCATCCCCCGCCCTCAAAGTGAGCCGACTCGGTCCCTTCACGGCCGGCCCGTTTGCACCTCAAGTTTTCGCGAGTCTACTCAGGTTCTGCTGGGGAGTCGATACCTGAAAACGGGGACTTCGCGGGGGTCTGTCACCGGACTGCAGCCTCAGCAGGCGTTTTCCACCGCGCCCCGCTCGAAGGGCGCCGAATGCAGGAGGAGCGATGTTAGCGTCGTACTGTCAACCGGCGAAGATCGTCCTAGCGTCCTGTTAGGATGGCGTGACTTACCCGCTGAATTCCCGCCACATATCCGCGGGGATCGGGGGACCCAGATCCCTTTTAACGGGGCGAATCGCGGGGCCGACCCGCGTAGCGCCAGTCCTTTCGGCGCGAGCCCGTCAGCTAACCCCGAAAGCGACAGAGAGGAAATGATGCAGGGACGGCTCCCAGGCTGTCAGGCGGACCCCAAGGCCCATGTGCAGGGTGGCGGGTCGCGCGGCAGGGCAACGACGATCCGGGTGATGCTCGGCGCAGTGGTCGGCGTCATCACCGCGGCATTGCTGGCCTCGATGGTGATGCTGGTCACGGCCGCGGTCGCCGACCTCGGCGTCGCGAGCGCCGACGCGGCGAAGTGCAGGTGGGCCCACCGCGGTCCACGCCACGTGTCTCCGAGCCATGCCCGTCACGCGGTCGTCTGCCAGATCAACAAGAAGCGACGCAAGCACGGGCTCAAGGCCGTCAACACGAAGTACGCGCTCCGCAAGGCGGGAAGGCGACACTCGACGTACATGCAGCGCCACAACTGCTTCGCGCACCAGTGTGCCGGCGAGAGGGACCTGGTGGGGAGGATCTATGCCACCAGTTACCTGCCCTGCAACTGCACGTGGCGAGTGGGTGAGACGCTCGCCTGGGGAGCGAGGGGACTCGGGACGCCGCGGGCGATCGTCAAGGCGTGGATGCACAGCTACGCCCATCGCCATGTGATCCTCGACAGGAGGCTCAGGAACGTGGGAATCGGGCTGGTTTGGGGAAGCCCCTCGAACCCGGGCGCCCGGGCGGCCACCTACACGGCGGACTTCGGCCTCAAGCAGGGATAGCCCGCCGGGGTGGCGCGTTTGTGGCGCATACCGCCCCAAACTCGCCAGTCACCAGCTCAGAAGCACTTGAGCGCCTAGAGGAGGGCGAGCACCTCGCTTGCCGCCCGCTTGCCGGAGCGAACCGCGCCGTCCATGTAGCCGTTCCAGTAAGTCGACGTCTCCGTTCCCGCCCAGTGGATGCGGCCGACCGGCTTCCGAAGCGCCGGGCCATAGGCGAGCAGGGTGCCCGGCGCGGCGATCGCCACCGGGCAGCCACGCGTCCATTCCTCGGTGGTCCAGTTGGACTCGAAGTATGAGCGCGGATGGGCGGCCTGCGCACCGAAGTAGGTCGTGAAGTTGGCGAGCACGGCGGCGCGGCGACTGGCCGCCGACCGTCGCATGAAGTGCCGGGCCTCGTCGCCTCCGACGAAGCCGAAGATGACGCCAGCGGACCCGTCCGGGGGGGAGTCGTCGAAGGTGACGTTCGCCGGACCGGTGTAGGAGACCGCGGTCCCGTTCAGCCCAGCGTCGCGCCAGAAGGGCTGGTCATATACGGCGGTCACCTTGACCAGCGTGCCCTGGGGGAGGCGCTGGGTGAGCTGGTCGCGCTCCGGAGGGAGCGTTGGGCTGTACTGAATCCGGCCGGCGAGCGTGGGCGGGATGGCCACGATTGCCCGCTTGGCCTGCACCTGGAGCCCTCCCCGCGTGTGGGCCGTGACCCCGCCTGATTGCTGGACGATCCGCTCCACCGGGGAGCTGAGCACGATCCGGCTCCCGAGCCGGCTGGCCATCTTCAGCGCCAGCAGCTGGGCGCCGCCGACGAAGCGCCACATCTGGGCGCCGTTGCGGGTGTTGAAGTTCCGCTCGAAGGTGCCGGGGTTCTGCTCGTTGCCCGAGGCGGCGATGTAGAAGAGCACGAACAGAAGCGACAGATCGCGCGGCTCGGCGCCGAAGATCGGCCGCGTCGCCAGCGGCACGAGGTCGCGGAACTGCTGGGTCTGGCTGTTGTCGCGAATCCAGGTCTCGAGTGTCTGTCCGTCCCAGTCCTCGACCTGGGAGGCCTGCCATGGGGCGCCGACCGGGACGTCGGTCGACATGTCGTCGAGCTGCAGCACCGCGGCGGTGAGCTCGCCGAGGATCAGCGGGTCCGGTGGCGCCGTCCCCAGCGGTCCCGTGTCGCTGTAGGTGCTTCGCTGTCCTTGGGAGTTGACATAGACGTTGTCGCCGTCGTTGAAGGTTGGGAACTTGGCGACCCCGAGCTCCTTCGCCAGATCGAGGATGTGATTCTGGGTGGGGCCCGCGAAGGTGGCGCCCCGCTCGGAGACCTCGCCGCCGCCGATCGGCCGGTTCAGGGCCCGGCCGCCGACCCTGTTGCGAGCCTCCAAGACGATCACCGAGCGTCCGTTCTTGACCAACTTCCGGGCGGCCATGAGTCCGGAGAACCCGGCGCCGACGACCACGACGTCCGCACTGAGGCTCGAGGCGGTGGCGGCCGTGGCCCCGGGGACTCGCCCCAGCATCGTCCCCAGGCCCGCAGCGGCCGACGAGCCCAAGAACCGGCGACGGCTGATCGCGTGGTCGGTCATCGGTGACCTCCAGGTGAATATCACGTCTGGGGTGCAAGCGGCGCCGATCCACTCGGAGCGTCGCCACTGTGCGGGATCCGCGAGCATGCCGCGGATGCCAGAGGCCGGTGAGCGGGTCACGGCACGCGAGCTGGTCGCGCTCGCCGCGGGCGCATGCCTGCTCGCGATCGTCATGCACTGGCCGCTGGTGCTGCACCTCGGAGGGAACATCCCCAAGGACCTCGGGGATCCGCTCGCACAGTCGTGGCAGGTGGCGTGGGACGGCCACGCCCTCGCGCACCAGCCGCTCGACTTCTTTCAGTCGAACCAGTTCTGGCCCTTCGCCGACACGCTTGCCTTCTCCGATGCCCTGGTTGGGTACGCGCCCGCGGGGCTCATTGGATCGGGTCCGGAAGCGGCAGTGTCCCGCTATGACCTGGCCTTCCTGTTCGCCTATGCGCTGGCGTTCGCCGGCGCCTACCTCTTAGCGCGCGAGCTCGGACTGGGACGGGGGGGAGCGGCGGTCGCCGGGGCGGCGTTCGCGTTCGCCCCCTTCCGGCTGGAGCAGGACGGGCACATGCAGGTCATCTCGAGCGGCGGGATCCCACTGGCCCTTGCCCTCGGCCTGCGCGGCTATCGCCTCCGCCGACCTGGGTGGGTGCTCGCGGGATGGGCGATCGCCGCCTGGCAGCTCTCGATCGGCTTCACCCTCGGCCTCCCGCTCACCTACCTGCTGGCGACGCTCGGGCTGATCGCCTTGGTCGTCTGGCTGCGCGGGGCACGCGCCCGCCCCCACCGGGGGTTGGTCATCGCCACCGTCGCGGGCGCGGCGATCTTCCTCGCCGCCGGGCTCCTGCTCAGCCGACCTTACATGCGGGTCGCCGACGCACACCCGGAAGCCCATCGAACCCCCGCGGACGTGGCGGCGTTCTCGGGGCCACCCTGGATCCTTTTCGTCGCGCCCGCCGAGAACCTGGTCTGGGGCGGGGCCACGGCGCCGCTGCGGGACGAGCTGACGAATGTGGCCGAGAAGACCCTGTTTCCCGGCCTCCTGATCCTCGCCCTGGCGGTCGCCGGGCTGACCTCTTCCTCGTATCCGCGCTGGTTACGGCGCGGTCTTGCTGTGGCGGTCCTGGCACTCCTTGTCCTGGCCCTGGGGTTCAGGGAAGGCGGCGGCCTCCTGTGGCCATACCGCGTCGTCTATGAGCTCTTGCCTGGCTGGGATGCGATCAGGGTCCCCGGCAGGCTGGTTACGTTCGCCTCGTTGGGGCTGGCGCTGCTCGCAGGCGCCGGCGCGCAGAGGGCGATCCTGGGTGGCCCCGGCCGGAGGCTGTCCGGATGGGGAGGAGGTGCCGCGGTCGCGGGCCTCCTGGTTCTGGCCATCCTGGTCGAGGGAAGGGGGCTTCCGTTCGACCCGTTCGACAACCAGGCGCAGCCCAAGGTGCCCGCGGTGCCGCCCTCCGTGGCCTCGGTCACTCCGCCGCAACTCCATTTGCCAGCCGAGCGAGCGACCGACAACCGCCGCTACCTGCTGTGGTCGACGGACGGCTTCCCGGCGATCGTCAACGGGCGATCGAGCCTGAATCCTGCCTTCACCGGGCGCCTCATCGAGAGCATGGAGCCGTTCCCCGACCGGCACACGGCGGCGCGCCTGCAGAGGCTCGGCGTGAACAGCGTGATCCTGCACACGAATCGCGCCAGGGGAACGCCGTGGGAGGCCGCGGCGACCCGCCCGGTCGCCGGGCTCCCGCTCAGCCGGCGGAGTCGGGACGGCCTGGTGATCTACGAGATCCGCTCGCCGACCGCCGACGTTGGCGCAACCAGCCGCTCGCGCCCGCCTTCGGCGCGGCCCTCGCGGTAGCGCAGAGCGAGCAGCGTGCCCAGGGAGGTGGCCATCGCGACCCCCACCAGGGTCAGCGCCGCCGGACCGTTGCCGAGAGGAGTGATCGCGTCTCCCGCCACGCTGGGCCCAACGACCGAGATCACCGCCCACGCCATTACTGCGCCTACGGCCGGCCGCAAGTCGGAAACCTCGAGTGGCGGCGTGGCCAGCGCGCAGAAAGCCACCGCGGCGGTCACCGCGGCGATTACGGGAGCGGCCGCGAGCCAGCCGTTGTGGACCCCGAGCACCGTGAGCAGGGTGTGCTCCAGGGCCCCGCTGCCGAGCTCATTCGCCCACCGTCCCGTGCCGCTGTCGCCGATCAGCGGGAAGCTGAGCGCTCCAGCGACCATGAAGGTGACAGAGGGAATCGCCAGCGCCAGGGTGAGGGAGGGAAGGCGTCTGTAGGCGGGCGCGAGTCCCACCGCGACGAAGGGCAGCACGGGTATGAGGAAGCGAGGTCCGGGCGAACCGCCGCCGAACGGGAGCCAGTACCCCGCGTTGTAGAGGAAGTACGCGATGAAGACCGCGGCGATCACGGCTCCCTCGGCCGGTCGGCCCTCCCTGCGGATCATGATTGCGCCGACGACTCCCATTGCGAGCACCGGCGTCAGGGTCAACAGCCCACGGCTGGCGATCAGCAAATCCACCGCGGCGCCTGGGCGTGGGAGCTCGATTCCGAAGAAGCCGCTCGAGTTCAAGCCCAGCTCGGCGTGGCCGGTGAGCCCCTGCACCGCGACGGCATGCGAATAGGCGAACTCGAGCGGGGATCCCAGCGCCCACAGGTTGAAGGCGAGCGCGGGGGCCGCGCCTATCGCTGCGCCGGCAGCGTAGGCCGTGGCCCGGTGCAGACGACGCGGGCGGGCCGCGGCGTAGACCAACAGGATCGCCCCCAGGATCCCGAGCGGATATTCGAAGGTGACCGCGAGGCCGGCCAGCAGCCCGGCGGCACCCACCAGGCCGATTCTTGCTGGCCCCTCGCGTTCGCGAAACAGCAGCGCGAAGGCGGCGAACCCGAGTGTCGCGGCGGCCACGTGGGAGAAGTACTCTGCGGCGAAAGTCATCACGATCGTTCCCAGTCCGAGCGTGATCGCCGCTGCGGTGCCGTACCCCGGCTCGATCCGCTCGGCAACCCAGCGGACCAGGAACAAGAGCGCGATCGCCGGGATCACGGCGCCCACCAGGGTCAGCGCCCAGATCATGGGCGCCTCGTGCTCCACCCGGACCTCTATCCGGTGTGCGCGCTGGGTGCTGAACGCGTACTCGCTCAGGTCGGGGTGGTCGGGTGGCGTCCACCGGGGATGCTCCGTCTCCCTCGCGTTGGCGGCCGCATCCCGGGCGATCGCCTTGGCGCCGGCGGCGTCGAGCGCCAGATAGGCGGGAAGGGTGAACGCCGCCAGGCCCGGCGCCTTGACGGAGTAGAAGTGGCCGTCGAACCACGCCTTGTCCTTCGTCTCCCAGTGCCAGCGGTCGATTTCCGCTTGTCCGGCGGCGAGAGCCCGAACCTGTGCGTAGTTGGATTGCTGCGCCCAGCCCATGGAGTGCATCACCAGGCCCCAAGCAATGCCCAGCGAGGCGATGGCGAGCAGGCCGGCCCGTGCTCGAACGCTCGCCCGGCTCATGCGCTCCGGCACAGAGCCATTGTCCAGGGGAGCGGGTTGCGGACAGCGACGATCTCCAGGCGCCGTTCGAGGAAGCGGAGGAATGAGCCCCTCGACCAATGCTGAAGATGGCCCGGGGTGTTGCCGAGCTCCCGCAGGTACTTCAGCCGTCCCAGGTTCAGGAGGCGCCAAAGCGGCTCCCGCGGCACGCTGACGATCGCCCACGGCCTCGCCAGCCGGGCGATGATCTCGAGACCGGCCTCGGGATCATCCAGGTGCTCCATCACCTCGCAACAGAGGATGAGCTCGGCGGCATCCTCGCTGGGATCGAGCACCTCGATCGGCGCCGCCCTGAAGGACACGTCGAGCTGCGCCCTGGCGGCACGCCGGCGCGCCTCGTCGATCACCGACTCGGAGACGTCGGACCCCCGAGCGCGCAGCCCGCGTCTGGCCAGGCGAAGCACCAACTCCCCTTCGCCGCACCCCACCTCGTGCACGTCACGCGCGCCGGTGTCGATCGCCAGGCGCTCGAGCTCGTCGCAGAACCCACGGACCAGCCGCCGTTCCACTGGATGGCGCGACCCGTACTTGTCGTAGACGTTGCCACCGGGGGCCGGCGGCAAGGTCGCCACCCGGGTCAGTCGCCCACCTCGCCGGGATGCTCGACCCGCACTCCGTCCCGCCGGCGGAGTCCGTTCTCGGCAGGCCCGCGGCCGGTCGGCTCGCCCGCCTCGTAGTGCGATGGCTGGATGCCCAACTCGAGCTCCAGCCTCCGCACGCGCTCGAAGGTCCGCTGCGCGATCACGCGCTGGCCGGCGATCGCGTCGCCGACCACCCCGAGCCCGAACATCTGGACGGAAATCAGCGCCATGACCGCGCCGAGGATCAGCGATTGCACGTGCCCGCTTCGGTCGCCGTTGAAAATCCAGTCGAGCAAGAACGGCATCCAGGCGATCAGGGCGGCCACACCGAATGCGCAGGCGACGACCGTGAACACTCGCAGCGGCTCATACAGGACGTAGGCTCGGAAGACTGCGAGCGCGTTGCGGCGCACGTAGGCAGGCGTCGAGTCGACGAGCCGGGACTCGCGGAGCTCCGGGTTGCTCCGAATCGGGACGTGCTCGACCGCGACCAGCATCTTGCCCGCCTGAATCAGGCTCTCCAGCGTGTAGGTGTAGTTGGAGACGACCTGAAGCTGCAGCGCCGCCTCTCGGTTGTACGCGCGGAAGCCGGACGTCGTGTCAGGGACCGCGGTGCCCGAGGCGCGCCGCACCACCCAGCTCCCCAGCCGCTGAAGCCACCTCTTCGAAGCGGAGAAATGCTCGATGTCCTTGACCTGCCTGTCTCCGACCACCATGTCCGCGCGACCGGCCAGGATCGGCTCGACCAGCTTCGGGATGTCGCTCGCCCGGTACTGGTGGTCGGCATCCGTGTTGACGATCACGTCTGCCCCCAGCTTCAGGGCCGCATCGATCCCGGCCTGGAAGGCAGCGGCCAGGCCCTTGTTGTTGGTCAGCCTCACCACGTGGTCGACTCCGTGAGCTCGCCCGACCTCCACCGTCCGATCGCTCGACCCGTCGTCGACCAAGAGCCATTCGACCTCGTCGAAGCCACGCACGTCGCGCGGAAGCTCGCGCAGGACCTGCGGCAGAGTGGCCTCCTCGTTGAGGCACGGAACCTGGATGACCAGCTTCATTCAGCCGGCCATGGTAGCCACGCCACCTGCGGCCGCGTTTAATCGGCCAGGTCGATTTGCTCGATCACTTGTGGCTCGAGCGGACGGTCGTTGCCGCCGGTGGGAGCCGCCTCGATCGCTTCGACGGCCTCCATACCGTCCGTGACGCGGCCGAACACGGTGTGCTTGCCGTCGAGCCAGGGTGCCGCCTCGGTGGTGACGATGAAGAACTGCGAGCCGTTCGTGTCCGGTCCCGCGTTCGCCATCGCGAGCGCGCCCCGGACCACCTTGTGATCGTTGATCTCGTCCTCGAACACATAGCCGGGCCCGCCCGTTCCGGTTCCCTCCGGGCAGCCTCCCTGGATCATGAAGTCTGGGATGACACGGTGAAAGGTGAGGCCGTCGTAGAAGCCTTCCGTGGCCAGCTTGCGGAAGTTGGCGACGGTATTCGGGGCCGCCTCGTCATGTAGTTCGACCGACACGGGCCCGGCGCTCGTCTGGAGGGTTGCGCTCGACACGTCGAAGCTGTCACTCTAGCTTGCTGCGTGAACGCAACCGATCCAGCGCGTCCGAGCGCCGGTCTGCGCTGGTTCTTCGGCGTCTCCGCGGTGCTCGCTGCCGTGGCCGGGTTCCAGCTGTTCGTTGGGGCCGCCGACACCGACCGCTTCTTCTCCTGGACCATCGATCCGCCCCTGACGGCGGCCTTCCTGGGGGCGGCCTACTGGGCGGCGATGGTGCTGTTGGCTTGGGCCGCGGGCCAGCGGAGCTGGGCGCGCGCCCGGACCGCTCTGCCGGCGGTGTTCACGATCGCGGTGCTGCTCGTGGTGGCGACCGTGATCCACCTCGACCGTTTCCACCACGATCTGTTCGGCCGCTTCTGGGAGGCCGTCTATCTGGTCGTGGTCCCCCTGCTCGCCTACCTGACCTGGAGCCAGGTCCGGCGGTCTGGGCCGGCCGAGGATGAATGTCGCCCGCTCCCTGGTTGGCTGCGAGCGGTCCTCTGCGTCCAGGCGCTGGGCATGCTGGCGCTGGGCGTCGCGCTGTTCGCGGCCCCGGTCGGCGCCTCGTCGCTGTGGCCCTGGGCTCTCACGCCGCTCACCGGCCGTGCGATCGGAGCATTCCTGGTCGGCTTCGGCGCTGCGGCCGCCTTCGCGGTCGGAGACGACGAGTTCGGCCGCCTGCACGGCGCGGCGCTGGCCTATGCGACTCTCGGAGCGCTTGAGCTGGCTGCCGCCGCGTTTCACGGCGAGGACTTCACGGCGCCCGCCATGGGAGTCGCCGTCTACGTCGCCGCCTGCGCCTCGGTGCTCGCGGTCGGCCTTTACGGCGCGGTCAGGAGCCCAGGCTCCGCAGAGCGGCCTCCCGATCGCGGTAGCCGTCCACCCTGATTCCCTTCCCGCCGCGCATCGTCCATACGTGGCCGTAGTGAGTGTCGGCCTCGACGCCGCTGCCGCGCCCGACCGCAGTCAAATGGATCAGCACGGCGACCCGGTCGCCGGCGACCACGATCTCCTCCACCTCCTGGTGGAACTGCTTCCATTCGGCCAGGAAGTCCTTTAGGAACCCCCGGACGGCCTCGCGGCCGCGGAACTCGTCGCCGCCAGGCAGCTCCGGGCTCTCGTGCCAAACCGCGTCGGCGTCCAGCGCCTCGAGGGCGGCGTCGAGGTCACCGTCGTTGAGGGCCTGGTAGGAGCGGCGGAGCGTGTCGGGGCCCGGGTCGCTCACTCAGCGTCCCAGCCAGCGCTTCGGGTTCTCGACCATCATCGTCTGGAGTTGGTCGTCGGTCATCCCCGCTTGGCGCAGGGCGGGAATCACCTCGTCGAAAACGAGCGTCATGCTCCAGCCCTTCGCCACTCCGGCGGCGAGCAGCTGCTTCTCGGTCTCGACGGAGTACCAGTCCAAGGTGGCGCAGTAATCCTGGGAGAGCAACATGCGGTCGGCGTAGCCACGCTCGAGCAGGGCGGTGACGGTGGCGTTTCGCCTCTCGATGGGCAGGAACAGCTCCAGCCCGTACCGGTCCATGCCGATGTAGACGCCCTTCTCGAGCACGCGCTCTATGTAGTCCAGGTCGTCGGTGTCGCCGGTATGGGCGAGCTGGACCTTCGACAGGTCGACGCTCTCCTGCTCGAAGATCTCGATCTGTCGCGGTCCCGTCTTGCTTGCGGGACGTGAGTGAGCCATGATCGGCGCCCCGGTGCGCACGCTGGCGCGCGCCACCGCGCGGTGCACCTTCTCGACGTTCTCGGTGATGCCCGGCTCGTCGGCGGCACACTTCAGGAACGCCGCCTTGATCCCCGTGCCCTGGATGCTCTGCTCGATGTCGTGGACGAACAGGTCCGCCATCGCGTCGGCGTCGCGGGTGACGAAGAACATCGGCAGGTAGTCGTAGGTGTAGATGCCCGTGCAGGGCACCACCTGGAGGCCGGTCTCCTCCGAGACCTGGCGCGAGAAGATGACGTCGCGACCGCCGAACATGCCCGTCGGCTCGCAGATCGTCCGCCCGCCCCGCTCGACGACGGCGCGCGCGCTCTCCACGGCCACCCCATGGAGCTCGTCCGGCCCGCATGCTCGCGGCGGATCGACGGGGACCACGGATCCCAGGTGTGGCCACCAATTCGTCACCGCCTCGTCGCGATAGATCAGGTGCTCGTGGACGAGTGTGGTGCCGAGCTCGTCGGCGTTGATCGTGCCGGTGACCGTCTCGACGGTGGGCATGAAGGGCGGCCTAGTCTATGGCGGTGCCCAGAAGCTGGATCATCACGATGGCGATCCTGATCGTCTGCTTGCTTGCGTCGATGGTGATCGCGCTCGTGAAGCTCATCTGAGGATAGGATGCGCGCCACCTGACGTTTGTTGGTCACGGACGAAGGGAGACGGGTTGTTCAAGCGCATAGTGGTCGGCACAGACGGCTCCGAGACGGCGACCGAAGCCGTTCGCCAGGCGATCGAGCTCGCCCGGCTCTCGGGGGCCAGACTCGACGTTGTCGCCGCCTTCGAGCCGGTTCCCTCCAGCCGCCTCCGCGAGGAGGGGGGTGAGGTGCCGGGAGACGTGCAGTACGCGGTTGGTCCCCGGGAGGACGTCAACGTGGCGCTCGACGGCGCCGTCGGCAAGGCCAAGCAGGAGGGCGTCGAGGCCGAGGCCTTTCCTCGTGAAGGAGATCCCGCCGACGCGATCCTGGACGTCGCCGAGGAGACCGGGGCCGACCTGATCGTGGTCGGCAACAAGGGCATGACGGGCGCCAAGCGGTTCCTGCTCGGCAGCGTGCCGAACAAGGTTTCGCACCACGCCCCCTGCGGCGTCCTCATCATCCGCACGACCTGAGCCCTCGCGTAGCCCAGTGGAGGCTGGGCGATACTTGTCCGGCGATGTCCTTCGACGGACACTTCTTCGGGCGCGATGAGCACTTCATGCGCTTGGCGCTTCGCGAGGCGGAGCGAGCCGCCGACCACGACGACGTGCCGATCGGCGCCGTCGTCGTTCGCGAGGGCGAGGTTCTCGCGGCGGCCGGTAACGAGCGCGAGCTCCGGGCCGACCCGACTGCCCACGCGGAGGTGCTGGCGATGCGAGAGGCCTCGCACAGGATCGGCGGCTGGCGCATTCCCGACTCGGTCCTCTACGTGACCCTGGAGCCATGCCCGATGTGCGCGGGCGCCATCGTGCTCGCCCGGGTGCCTCGGGTGGTCTACGGGGCCCCTGATCCGAAGGCGGGCGCCGCGGGCAGCGTCCTAGACGTCCTCGGCGAACCCCGCCTCAACCACCGTCCCCGGGTGGACGCCGGCCTGCTGGCGGATGAGGCGGCAGGCCTCCTCGAGTCCTTTTTCGCCGCGCGCCGCTAGCGCCGGTCGACCGCCGCGCGCAGACGCTCGGAGTAGCTCACCGGGTGCGGTTCAACCCCGTCCTCGCCGCCGGGACGCCGCAACCGCTCGGGGACGGCATCGAGCTGGGCGGCGGACCGCCGGCGGATCTCTTCCAGCGACTCGCGGTGCACCACCTCGCCGTTGCGCATCGCCGGTACGAGCAGCGCCTCGCCCTCGATCGTCTCGTCGGCTTGAGCGATGACGTCGGCGCTCATCACGTTCCCGTCATAGCGGCGAAACACCTGCTTCGGGCCGGGAACCGTCTCCTTCTCCGGCGACAGCTTCCAGACACCCCGCCACCCGTCTGCGCGCTTGTCGGCCACCAGCTTGTAGACGCCGTTCACGACCGGCGAGTCGCGGCTGGTCCCGAGGTCGGTGCCCACGCCCCAGAAATCAATCGGCGCGCCCGCGGCGACCAGCTCGGTGATCAGAATTTCCTCGAGGTCGCCGCTGACGGCGATGCCCGTTTTGCTCATGCCCGCCTCGTCGAGTAGCCGGCGAGCCGCGCGCGACAGGGCCAGCAGGTCGCCCGAGTCGAGCCGCACGCCCGCCAGCGGTATGCCGGTATCTCGGGAGGCCGCGATTGCGCTGCGAACGCCTTCGAGCGTGTCATAGGTGTCCACGAGGAGCGTGGCGTTCTGGGGAAACTCCTCCAGGAAGGATCGGAAGGCAGCCTGCTCGCTCGCGAACGAGAGCACGTACGAGTGGGCCATGGTCCCCACGGGCTGCAGGCCGTAGCGCATTGCGGCGGCGAGGTTCGAGGTGCCGCCACACCCGGCGACCGCCGCCGAGCGCGCGACCTTCATCGCCGCGTCGATGCCGTGGTCGCGGCGCGGCGAGAAGTCGATCACTCGCTCTCCGGCCCCAGGCTCGCCCCCGCCGGCGGCCAGCACGACCCGGGCGGCCTTGGTGGCCACCGTCGTCTGGAAGTTGACCTGGTTCAGCAGCAGGGTCTCGAGCAGCTGCGCATCGATTCGCGGGGCGGTCACCCGGAGCAGCGGCTCGTTGGCGAAGCAGATCGTTCCCTCGGGCATCGCCTCCAGATCGCCGCTGAAGCGAAAGGAGTCGAGGTAGTCGAGAAAGTCGTCGCCGAACAGCTCCAGCGAGCGCAGGTAGTCGAGCTCCGGCTCGCCGAAGCGGAGCTCCCGGATCAGCTCGAGCGTCGGCCCGAGCCCGGCGGCGAGCAGCCAGTCGCGGTTGGGCGGCAGCCGGCGCGCGAACAGCTCGAAGACCGCCGGGCCGTTGAGTCCCTGCGTGTGGTAGCTGGCGGACATCGTCAGCTCGTACTGGTCGATCAGCAGCGAAACCTGCGACGCGCTCAGCAGGCCCGGATCATCGGGGCTGGGTGCTGGGCTGCCTTGCTGGTCGCTCATGGGCAAAGGCTAAGTCCCGCCGCAGGATCCGGACCTGCTCCCGCCTGCCCGACGGCTAGCCTCGTGGCCGTGGCTGACCCGAGCGCTCTGCCTCGAGCGAGGACCTATGAGCGAAGCTCCGTCGAGTTCTCGCGGGTGCTGGCCTTCAGCGACGGCGTGTTCGCGATCGCGATGACGCTGTTGGTGGTCGGGATCACCGTGCCGGTGCTCCCCGACGCCAGCAGCGTCGCCCAGCTCGCCGACCTGCTCAACGACCGGACCTCGAACGTCATCAGCTTCTTCATCAGCTTCGGGGTCATCGGGCGATACTGGGTTGCCCACCACCAGTTCTTCGCGCTGCTGTCCCGTGCGGATAGCCGGCTGGTCGGGATCAACCTCCTCTATCTCGCCTTCATCGCCTTCCTGCCATATCCCACCGCCCTGCTCGGCACGTACATTGAGAACCCGCTCTCGGTGGCGCTGTACGCGGTCATGGTGGCGCTCATCAGCGGGCTCGAGGTGGTCCTGTTTCGCCACGCCCATCGCCACGGCTTGCTCGCGGAGGCCATGCCGGCTGACGTCTATCGCTGGGGCGTGATCGGGTCGCTGTCGCCGGTTGCGTTCTTCCTCGCCTCCGTGCCGGTGGCCTTCGCCAGCACCACCCTCGCGGTCGGCATCTGGTTTCTGGGGATCCCGTTCGGGATCCTCGCGGACCGCTGGAAGCCGGCTGACGCGGACCGCTTCTTCCCGACCTAGGCACCCGCGCCGCAGATGCCGATCTAGAAGAGGAGAAGGAGCGAGCTCGAAGGTGGCCTCGGTGGGATGAACGGCGAAGGCTCCAGCACACCCCGCGGCATGACGGGGACCGTCGTGCGCGGCGTGGGGTTGGCCGCGGGCGGCTACGTGGGTTTCCAGCTGATCAACCTCGCCGTCTACCTGGTGCTGGCCCGCCTGCTCACCCCGGAGGAGTTCGGCCAGCTCGCCGCCGGCGCGGTCCTAGTGCAGGCCGGGCTCGTGTTCGCCAATTCGGGCATGGGCGCCGCCGTCATTCAGCGTCACGACCGGATCGAGGAGGCCGCGAGTACGGCCGTGATCGCCACGGTGCTCGCCGGGATCGGACTCGGGCTGGGGGCCCTTGCGCTCTCCCCACTGATCGGTCACATCTTCCACAGCCATCAGGTCACCCTGGTGGCGGCGGCCGCATCGGGCTGGGTCGTCGTCCGGGCGTTCGCGATCGTCCCGGACGCCCTCATGCAGAGGCGCTTCTCGTTCGCCCGCCGCGTGGTGGTTGATCCGCTGGGCATGGTCGTATTCGGAGCTGTTGCGATCACGGCGGCGGCACGGGGACTGGGCGTCTGGGCGCTCGTCCTCGGCAACTACGCGCAGTTCGCGACCATGGCCATTTCCTCCTGGGTCTTGGCTCGATGGCGGCCTCGGCTGCGCCTCGCATCGGTAGCGATGTGGCGGGAGCTGGCCGGCTTCGGTCGTCATGTGCTGACCTCGGGCGGGATCGCTGAAGCCAGCGGGTTCGTCCAGACCGGCGTCATCGGACGCTTCTTGGGCACGGCCACCTTGGGGCAGTTCGAGTACGGCTTCCGGCTCGTGCAGGTGCCGCTCGGTGTAGTGGTCAACGCCGGTTCCTACGTGCTGTTCCCGGCCTTCTCGCGGATTGCGACCGATGCTCAGCGATTCAGACAGGCGTACCTACGGGCCGTTCGATTGACCTGCTCGCTTGCAGTGCCGGTGAGCTTCCTAGTGCTCCCGCTCGGAACACCCATCGCCGTCCTGGTGTTCGGTGGCGTCTGGCTTCAGGCTGGACATCTCGCGAGCGCGATGTTCGCCTTCACCGCGGCTCGCGCCTTCAACTCGATTGCGAGGGAGGTCTTCAAGGCGTCCGGGCGACCCGAGGCGCTGCCAAGGCTCCAGCTTTTCTCCGGCGTCGCGACCTGCGGCCTGATCGTCGCGGCGGTCCCGTTCGGGGTCACCGCCGTCGGAGCTGCGATCTCGGTGGCGTCGGTCGCCACGTCTGCCTATGCGATCCGCGCAGTCTCGCCGATCATCGGTGCTCCGGTGCGCCGCATACTCGAAGAGGCCTGGCCGTCGGTCGCTGCGTCCGCTGTCATGGCCGCTGGTGTGTACGGGCTGGAGCTGGTTCTCGATGCGCAGGGGCATGGCACGGTCGCTGGCTTGGCGCTGCTTGGTGCAGAGGGAGTGCTGGGCATGGGGCTCTATCTGGCGGCCCTAGCGGCGATCTCGCCGGCCACCGTCAGGGAGCTGGCAGACATCAGCAGCCATCTGCGCGCGAGGCGACGCTCGCCGAGCGACCGGGCCGCGGAGCCGAAGCCCCCCGGGGGCGCGCCGCGTATGCCTCCCGAACCCCCCGCTCCCGGGTGAGACGGGCGTCAGCCATCGTTTCGGGAGGTCAAAACCGAACGTCCGGCGCGTTCGTCATTCCTCAAGCTGCATCTGCGGCGGGCCGATAGTCAAGCCGGATGCCCGCGGTGGACCGAAAGCGCCCGTCCGGGGAGCTCGCGACTGCTCTGCAACGAGCCCGCACGCGGGGCGCCAGCGCGAGTCCGCGGCCCGTTCGCCAGGAGCTGGTTATCGATCCGGACCGATTCTCCGAGTTGCGCGAGCCCTGGAACAGACTTGCCGGGGACAGCATGTTTCTGAGTTGGGATTGGCTGGACTGCTGGTGGCGGGCCTTCGGGGAAGGCGCGGAGATGCGAGTCCACGTCAGCTGGGAGGGGCCCGAGCTCGCCGGAGGGTTCGCCCTGGGCCTTCGAAATGGCCTCCTTTTCGGGATGGCGGGTGGGCAGACGGATCTGTTTCGGCCCGTGATGCGATCGCAGCGTGGCCTCGACGCGCTGCTCGAACCGATCACCGCGGGGCCCTGGTCCCGGATCAGGCTCCGAAAGCTTCCCAGCGGCGATCCGGCGACGGAGTGCGTTGAAGAGATGTTGCGGTCACAGGGGTGGTTCGTACACCGGGCCGTCGAGGAGATCTGCCCGATCGTCGACACGAGCGGGTCGTTCGACGACTACCTCCGAAGCCTGAGCCGGAACGCGCGGAAGCAGCTCGGACGGAGCAGGCAACGCTTGGCGGCTGAGGGACGCATCGAACTCACGGCGGTCGAGCCCGTGCGCGAGCTCGGGCCGGTGCTCGCCGAGAGCTTTGCCTTGGAGGCGGCCGGATGGAAGGGCCGCTCCGGAAAAGCCGTCCTCTCGGACGAGCCGAGGAGGCGGTTCTGGGACGCCGTGTTCGCGCGCTATCACCGGCTCGGAAAGCTGCGATTCTCCGGGCTGCGCCTCGATGGCCTGCTCATCGCCATGAGCCTCGATGTGCTTCATGAAGGGCGCCTCTACCTGCTGAAGACGAGCTATGACGAGCGCTACTCCTCCTTCTCCCCCGGACACCTGTTGTACCTCGAGATGATCAAGCGTTCCTGCGAAGACGGGATCGCGGCACACGAGCTTCTCGGTCCGACCGGCCCCTTCAAGGAGCGCTACGCAACCGAGACCCGGGAGACGAGCATCCTGCGGGCCTACCGTCGCCGTCCCGCAAGCCTGGCTCGGTATGGGGGACGACGGCTGCTGCTGCCACGGGTGCGTCCGGCTTACGGGCGGGTTCGCGGGTTGCTCTCTCTTTGACTGACTGCCGGTTTAGTCGTTGAGCGGAGAGGGTGGGATTCGAACCCACGAGGCGGTTTAACCCGCCCACGCGATTTCCAGTCGCGCACCTTAAGCCGCTCGGTCACCTCTCCGGGCGCCCTGACGATAGCGGCCGCCCAGACGACGGTCACGCCAGCGCCGCCGTTCGCCGGGCGTCCCGGTTCCATGGGCATGCAGGAGATCCGCTCGGGGCGCGGAACCCACGGGGATGCCGAACGGAGAGCCGGGCGAGGACCAATCGCAGCGGGTCAACCGCGAGCTGATCGAGCTTCTCAACGAGCTTCGAGTAGCCCTTCCCGGTGTTCAGGTTCTGTTCGCGTTCCTGCTCACGGTGCCGTTCAGCCAGGGTTTCGCGCAGACGACCGCCTTCCAGCGCGACCTCCTGTTCGGGGTGCTCTCGGCGACGGCGATCTCGGCCGCGCTTCTGATCGCTCCATCCGCCTGGCACCGCATCCGCTTCCGCCGCAGGGACAAGGAGGTGATTCTGCTCACGTCGAACCGGATGGCCATCGCGGGCCTGGGCTTCCTCGCCATCGCGATGGTCGGAGCCGTGATGCTGATCGCGAACTTCGTCTTCAGCGACACGCTCACCGTGGTGTCCGGTGTGATTGCGGTACTCATCTTCGGTGGCCTCTGGTACGCGCTCCCGCTCGCCCGCGCGGTGGGGCAGTCCGACTAGTCGGGCGGCGTGGGCCGCCCAGGTTCGCGCCGCCGCCCACGGTTTTGATCGTGGGGTGGCGGGTAAGACGGCGGCATGGGATACGGCCGAGGCCCGAGCCTCCTGACGATCATCTACCTCGTGATCGGGGCATTCATCGCCTCCGATCACAACTACTTCGAACACGTGAACAAGATCGAAAACGTCGCTGAGGCGGCGCTCGCCGTCGTGCTCTGGCCGCTCGTGCTCCTTGGCGTGAGCATGCGCTTCTAGCGCCAGATTCGGCGGTGCTCCGCCCGCTAGCCTAGGCTCCGCCGTCCGGAGGGGTGGCAGAGTGGTTGAATGCGGCGGTCTCGAAAACCGTTATGGGCCATTTCGGTCCATCGAGGGTTCGAATCCCTCCCCCTCCGCTTATAGAGCCAGATTCGGCTTGTTGATGGGGCAAGCGGACGCCATCAGCGGGTCCGCATCCGGGTTTCCGTGAATCGCTGGAAGCGATTCCTCTACCAGCCGCCTGAGAAGGTGCGGGACTGGCACTCGACTGGCACTCAGGGGCGGTTGACCGGAGGGCTAGCCGGGCGGTCGTCGGGCACGCCTGGTCAAGATCTCGAATCCTCACCCCTGGCGCGAGATACTGCGCGGGCGATGTCGCAGGAGAACGTCGAGGTGGTACGGGATTCGCTCAACGCGTGGATAGAAGTGGATGAGGGGCTCGCCGATGTTCAGCGACTGTCCGAGTTCCTCGCGCCGGGTGCGACTTGGGACATGGGGACCTACTCGGGCTGGCCGGGGCAACGTGAGTTTCGCGGCATGGACGAGTTCCTCGCATTCCGCGCCGCCTGGATGGAGGCGTATGACGACTTCAGCTATGAGGTCAAGAAGATTCTCGATGCAGGCGGGAACCGAGTCGCGGCGACGTTCCACCAGCGGGGCAAACCGCGCGGCAGCGACTCGTGGGTCGAAATGTATTACGGCATCGTCTACACAATCGAGGGCGGGCTTATCCAGCGGGGGCAGGTGTACGCCACCCCTGATGAAGCCCTCGAAGCCGCCGGGCTTTCGGAGTAGGCGATGTCGCATGAGGACGCCGACACCATCCGCCGCGCCTATGAGGTCTGGAACGAGTCGGGTCCTGAGGCACTCACCGGCCAGTTCTGGGCTGAGGATGCGGTCTACCGCGAGGGACCTGGTTGGCCCAATGCGGGTGTCTACCGAGGACGTGCCGCCGCGCTCGCTCGCATGCAGAGCCTGATCGGTCTGCTCGGGCCGATCGAGGTGCGCCTCGACGAGCTGATCGACGTGGGCGATGGACGTTTCGTCGCCTGCACGAGCATGGTGGGGCAGGGGGCGGACGCTCCGTACACCCAATCATTCGCCGTCGTTCAGCGCCTGCGGGAGGGCCTCATCGTGGAGGCCGACTATTACCTAGACCGCGCCCAGGCGCTGCAAGCCGTGGGGCTTTCGGAGTAGGCGATGTCGCAGGAGAAGGTGGAGGTTGTGCGTCGGGGCTATGAGCACTACAACCGAACCGGCGAGCCTGACTACAGCGCCCTTGACTCGGAGATCGTCTACGACTGGTCGCGCCGAAATTCGATCCCTCGGTCTTGCACGGCCACGACGGGGTGCGAGAGGGGATGGCCGTCTTGCGGCAACAATGGGCAACGCTGCGAGTCGAGCCTGAAGAGTTCGTCGATGCTGGGGATGACGTGGTGGTTTCGGTCCGTCTCGTTGGCATCGGAAGGCAGAGCGGAGTCGAGACGACCGCCCACACTGCCCACGTCTGGACCCTCCGCAACGGGAAGGCTGTTCGCCATACGGTCTTCCAGTCGATGGCCGAAGCCCTCAAAGCGCCGGGCTGCGGGAGTAGCGAGATACTGCGCGGGCGATGTCGCAGGAGAACGTGGAGATCGTCCGCCCGTTTTTCCTCGCGCAACTGAGCGATCCTCACATCGGAGCGGAGTGGGCCGACGGTGATCCCGTGGCGGGGCTCGCGGCGGCGGTCGAATCGGTCCGCTCGATGCGCCAACAGCCGGATGCGGTGCTCGTCTCCGGCGATCTCGCGGACAACGCCACAGATGCCGAGTACGAGCAGGTGCGCCAACTGCTCGCCCCACTGCAAGCGCCGTTGTATGTCCTGCCGGGCAACACTGACGACCGCCGCGCCCTCCATCGCCACTTCGGCGTGCCGGGCGCTGACGGCGACCCCGTGCAGTACTCGGTCGACTTCGGCCCGCTGCGGCTCGTCGTGCTCGACACCACGCGCCCCGGCGAGGACCCTGGTGCTCTTGACGCCGAGCGGCTGGGCTGGCTTGACGCCGAGCTGGCCAAGGCGCCAGAGCTGCCCACCCTGCTCGCGATGCACCATCCACCGCTTGTCACTGGCCTACCGGCGTGTGACGAGGTCGGCCTGCCTGCTGCCGATCGGCGAGCACTCGGCGAAGTGGTGGAGCGCCACCAGCAGCTGCGACGGCTCGTTGCCGGTCACGTGCACCGCACGATGACCGGCGAGCTCGCGGGCCGTGCCGTGCTGACCGTTCCGAGCACTTACGTACAGGCGCCGCTGAACTTCAGCTCGGCGGAGGACGAGTGGGTCGCCGGACCCGCGGGCTTTGCCTTGCACGCGGTCCTCGACGCCAACCTGATCTCCCACGTCCAGCTGGTCCACTAGCGACGAGCGCCGCGCGACTCCCGCAGTTCCGCCCTTCGCGGTCCAAGGAGGCGCACGAGGGGTCGATGCCCCGTAGCGACGAAGTCCTCGAAGCCGCCGGACTTTCGGAGTAGGCGGTTTTTTGGACTAATCAACCTCGCAAGACTGGTGGGGGATACCCGGTATGGCCCTCTTCCCGCTGCGAGATACTGCGCGGGCGATGTCGCAGGAGAACGTCGAGATCGTTCGTCGCGGCGTTGAAGCCTTGGCCCGGAATGACTGGGACACCATTTTGGCGGGATGCGACCCTGACGTTGAGTGGGTGGAGATGCCAAGCCTCGGCCCCGACGTCGCCACCTACACGGGGACCGAAGAACTCCGTGACGCGGTCCAAAGCTGGACCCAAAAGTGGACGGAGTACAAATTGGAAGTTTCCCGTTACGCCCAGGCAGGCGACGAGGTGGTTGTCCTATCCCAAGAGCGTGGCCGTGGCACGCTCAGTGGGGTCGAGGTCGAGCGGCACCTGGGGCAGGTCTTCACCTTGCAGGACGGCAAAGTCGTGTGTGTCAGGTTGTACGGGAACTGGAGCGAGGCCCTCGAAGCCGCCGGACTCCTGGAGTAGGCGATGTCGCAGGAGAACGTGGAGATCGTGCGTCGATGCTCTGAGTTCTTTAGGAGCCGCGACTTCGCCTATCTCGCCCAGGTGGTCGATCCCGACCTCGTCTTCGACGTATCGCGAAACGTCTTCAACCCTGGTGTTCATCGTGGCCTCGATGGCTTTCGGCGCTTCGTCGATCAAATAGACGAGATGTGGGAGACGTTCGACCTGCAGGTCGAGGAGTTCGTCGACGGGGGCGACCGGGTAGTCACCGCGGTTCGTATAGCCGGAAAGGGGCGCGGTAGCGGGATCGACGTGAACATGCACCTCTTGAACGTCTGGACGCTCCGCGACGGCAAGGTGGTCCGGTACGAGGGCGGCTATCGGGACCGAAACGAAGCCCTCGAAGCCGCCGGGCTTTCGGAGTAGGCGATGTCGCAGGAGAACGTGGAGATCATGCGGGGCTTCTATGAGCAGTTCGCCCACGGTGACTTCAGCTCGTTCGCGACCCTCCGCGACGACTTCAAGCTGGTAACCAGCCCCGAGTTGCCAGATGCGGGTACCTACTGGGGCGGGGCGGCAATCAACTGGATGACGGCATGGGTGGAGTCCTTCGACGACCTCACGATGGAAGCGACCGAGATCACCGATGCGGGCGACAAGGTGGTTATCGCGCTTCATCAACGAGGGCGGCCACGCGGAAGCCCAGGCGTCGTCGAAGGTCGCTGGTGGCAAGTGACCACGCTGCGAGACGGCGAGATTGTTGAAATCCAAATCTTCCCGCAACGGGAACAAGCCCTCGAAGCCGCCGGGCTGCGGGAGTAGCGAGATACTGCGCGGGCAATGTCGCCGGAGAACATCGTGCGTGGAGTGCGCTACCGCATCTCACCTTCCCGGCGAGAGAAGCGCCCAGCGCCGGAGTCTTGACGAACGATTCTTCGTCCGGTTCCCCGCCGCTTACCGGCTGGTCGCCGATGCGTGGATGCGGCTGCCACCCGGGTCTCGGCTTCGGCGGTTGATCCTCACCCGGATTAGCGAGCGGGCAGCGGCCGCCGTCAATCGACGCGACTTCGAGGTTTTGTTCCTCGCCATCGATCCCGGGATCGAGTACTACCCCAACGGTGACCAGCTGCCTCTCGATATGGATGCGGTTTTGCACGGCCACGACGGCTACGAAAAGGTCTGGCGATTGATGATCGACTCCTTCGAGGACTTCCGTGTGGAGCCACTGGAGGCCATCGACCTGGGTGACCAGCTTCTCGCCGCAACTCGTTACACGGGGCACGGGTCGGGCAGCGGCGTCCCGGTGGACATCCCGCTCGTTCAGCTCTTCAGAATGCGGCGCGGCCTGGTGGTCTGGCAGCGGGACTTCTCCGATCGCGCCGAAGCCCTCGAAGCCGCCGGGCTGCGGGAGTAGGCGATGTCGCAGGAGAACATCGCCGGACTGGAGCGTCCTGTCGAATAGGGTCGGCGCGACCAACTTAAGGAGGACCGACTGATGAGCATCCTTGTCCGCTACGCCCCCCCGTCTACGCCGCCGGCCGAGCAATACGACGAGACTGTCCGTCACCTGGAAGAGGCCGGTGACTTTCCACCGCAGGGGCTGGAGTACCACGTCGCCTTCCTCGTAGACGGCGGCGTTCGCGTAAGCGAAATCTGGGACTCGCGGGAGCAGTTCGAAGCGTTTGGCGAGCGACTGAGGCCCGTGCTGTCCGATATCGGGATTGAGCCTGGCGAGCCGGAGGTATTCGAGGTCCACAACATCATCAGGCGCTAGCTGCGCCACGGCGACACCCTCGAAGCCGCTGGGCTTTCGGAGTAAGCGATGTCGGAGGGGAACGTGGAACTGGTGCGTAGGGCCTACGAGGCCTACAACCGGGGAGACATTGATGGGGCGGTGTCGGACTTTGCCCCCGACTGTCGTTACACCGCCGCCGGGACAATCCCCGACCGTACCGGCGTCTTTCATGGACGCGAGGGCTACAAGGAGTTCATCGGCTGGCTGCGAAGCGAGTTCGACGATGCGCAAGCTGGGATCGACGAGTTGATCGACGCTGGCGACACGGTGGTCGTCGGGTCGACTCTTCGCGGCCGTGGCAAGCAAAGCGGCGCAGAGGCGAAGTTCACCTTCTGGCAGACGTGGACGATCCAAAACGGGAAGTTCACCTACGGTCAAGGCTTTGCCGGCCGCGCGGAGGCCCTCGAAGCCGCCGGACTTTCGGAGTAGGCGATGTCGCAGGAGAACGTGGAGATCGTGCGGCGCTTCTACGACGCCTGGGGGCGAGAGGAGTTCCCGGGACCGGTCGAGCTCATGGACCCAGAGATCGAGTACCTCAATCCCGCTGGCGCGGTGGAACCGGGAACCCGACGTGGTCGCGCTGCGTTCAGTAGGGCGTTGAAAAACTCTTCGAAGGCTGGGAGACCTGGCAGGCGGAGCCGGAGCAGTTCAAGGACCTGGGGGATCACGTGGCGGTGGTGCTGAGCTACCGCGCGCGGGGCCGAGGGAGTGGCCTCGAAGTGGAGGGGCGAGAGTCGGCCTTGTGGACCCTCCGCGACGGCAAGGTTTCCCGGTATGCCTGGTTTCATGAACCGGGTGACGCCCTCGAAGCCGCCGGGCTGCGGGAGTAGGAGAGCGAACTGGCCCTCCGATTGGCACACGGCTCCTCGTGACGGCGTGCAAATGGCTTATCCAAGCGGAATCAATCCGCGCCGCCGCCTGTCTCGAAAACCGTTATGGGCCGTTTTGGTCCATCGAGGGTTCGAATCCCTCCCCCTCCGCTGATAGAGCCAGATCTGGCTCTGCTACTTGATTTGCAGGCCCCGAGGCCACACGTTCTACGCGCAAGACGTCGGCCCCGTGCTGACCGTCGCGGCCTCAGGCGGCAGCGGCCGCGAGGAGCTCCTCAGCTATCAGCAGGCGAGTAGGGCTCCGCGTAAGCTGGCGGTTCCCCGGCGCCTTCTGCACCCGCAGTGCAGGATGCATGCGTCCGGGATCCGCAAGAGGTAGTCGAGACCGCAGAAACCCATGAGAATCACGTGCGTGGGCGGGGGGCCGGCCGGTCTTTACTTCGCGATCTTGATGAAGCTGGGGGACCCTGGTCACGAGATCACGGTCTTCGAGCGCGACCCCGCCGGACTGTCCTACGGTTGGGGCGTGACGCTGTGGGCCGATCTGCTCCGCAAGCTCCACGACAGCGACCCCCGGAGCGCGCGCCAGATCAGCGAAAGCTCCTTCCGCTGGCAAGGCCAGGTAGTGGGCGTACAGGGCAAGCAGATGCTTCACCTGGGCGGGTCCGGCGGCTTCAGCATCAGCCGCCAGCGGTTGCTCGACATCCTCGCCAAGCGGGCGATGGATCTTGGGGTCCGGGTTCAGTTCGAGCGCGAGGTCGTGGACCGCGCCCAACTTGCAGACAGCGACTTGATCGTTGCCTGCGACGGCGTCAACAGCCGGCTACGGCGGCTCCATGGCGACCAGTTCAAGACAAGTGTCAAGGTGAGCCAGAACAAGTACATCTGGCTGGGGACGAGCAGGGTGTTCGACTCCTTCACCTATTCATTTGTCGAAACGGACGCAGGGTGGATCTGGTTTTACGCGTACGGCTTCAACAGCGAGACAAGCACGTGCATAGCCGAGTGCTCCCCGGAGACATGGACTGGTCTCGGGTTCAACAGGCTCGGGACGGACGAGAGCCTCAGGCTTCTGGAGACAACCTTCGAGCGGTACCTGGATGGTCATCCGCTGATGGTCAACAGGCGGGATCCGGACGGAACGCCGTGGCTCAATTTTCGGACCGTCACCAACCGGGCGTGGCATCACGACAACATCGTGCTGATGGGCGATGCCGCTCACACAACGCATTTCTCGATCGGGTCGGGTACGAAACTGGCGATGGAAGATGCGATCGGGCTGGCCGCGAGGCTGCATCACCACGAGGATGCCCGGTCCGTCCTTGCCGCGTACGCGACGGAGCGCAAGGCCGCTCTGCGCTCGCCGCAGAGCGAGGCGCGGTACAGCGCCCGGTGGTTTGAGAACATCCACCGCTACATCGATCTCGAGCCCCCGCAATTCGCGACCCTGCTCGCTCGCCGTTACCGTTTCTCTCCGCTACTTGCCCACTTGCCTCCGCGGGGGTTTTGGCGGCTCTACCAGGTCGCTAGGAAGGCCCCGTTGCTAGTGAAGCTGGGGAAGTGGATCAGCTCGCACCTTGGGGACCTGCGAGGTCGCGGTCGTGGTGGACCGGACATAGGGGGTGATACGCGTGGCGAAGGCTAAGCGGGGGACCAAGGGGTCGAACCTCGGGCTTCGGCTTTGGAAACCGACGTGTTACCACTACACCAATCCCCCAGCATCACGGTGAGTCATTCGGGGGCCGGTCGGCATGGCCCACTGTTGGGAGGGCATTGCCCACCGTCCTGCGTTGCGCGCAGGCCCCGCAGACCCCGCTCGCCCACGCGGTCGAGTGCATTGCGCGGCCTCACATATATCGGTCGCAGCCAGGGCACCATCCACCGTCGCGCCCCGTACCTGGCCAGAGATCCAGGGCGGCGCCGATAGGCGCGCAACTGCACCGTGTCACGGGCCTCGGTTGCATAGCGTTCCTTTCGAGGACTCGTGGGGCCGAGCATCTCGATGGCCTGCAGGTCACCTTTGAAGCCGCGCTCGATCATCTCCATGAGGAGGACATTGCCCGGCCCGAGGAAGGCATAGCGCTCGTCGTAGCTCGTCTTCAGACCGTACAGGCGACCCTCATGGACCACGTCCAAGCTGAAGGCGATGAGCGTGCCGTCCAGTCGCAGCTCGGAGAATCGAACGCCTCCGAGTCGGTGGAAACGCTCGAACAGGGCCCGCCAGAACCGCGCTCGGCGCTCCGAGGAGAGGATGGCCTTGTTCGAGCGCCCTTTCCAACCCGCGGCCTCAACCGCAAAGCTCTCTGCGAGCACCGGCTCGAGCTGTCCGACGGGCTCGATGGCCCGGAGCTCGACCCGCCCTTCGCGCTCCAGCCTCCGACGCGCCCGCCGGTCGTTGGACCGCGTCTTGGCGCTTAAGCCGCGTAAGTAGTCCTCGAACTTGCCTTTCGTGCTGACGATCGGGCACCGTTCCCGAAACTTCTCATCGACCAACCATCCGTCAGACCCCAGCACCTCCCGGAGTCGTTGCGTCGCGGGGTCATCCCCTGGAAGGCCCCGAAGCGTGATCCGAGACCAGGGTCCTTCGGAGACCGGTCGGAGAGCAGGGTGGAGGTCGGGCTCCGATCGCGCCACGGGCCGGAACAGATCCGTCGCTGCATTGGCAATCGCGACCAGGTGGCGCCCCCGCAGGCCGAAGGCGATCCCTCCCGCGAGCTCGGGCCCGTCCCAGCTCACGTGGACCCGCATCCGTGCCCCCATGCCGAACGACCGCCACCAGCAGTCCAGCCAGTCCCAGGTCAGAAACAGGTTGTCTGTGGCGAGCCGGTTCCAGGGATCGCGCAGCTCGGCGAAGCGGCGGGCATCGGTCACCCACTCCTCGCGTCGGGGGCTCGCGAGATCGGCCCCCTGGGCGTCTCCGACACCCGCCCTCCGGTCGGTCGTTGCTATTCCCACGCTAGCCGGCTTTCCCTGCCTGATCGTCTGCAAGCCCGCGGCAATTTAACCCACCCTCGTCCACGCCGGCCGACCTGTTCTTCGCAAATTGGGCGGTTTCGGTGAGCCTCGACGGGAATAACGTCTACGTCGCCAGGGGTAACCTGGTGCGCCTCGATCGCAACACGACCAGCGGCGGGACCATTCAGCCCGCAGGCTCCACCGGCTGCATCTTCAACGACGGGTCGGGGGCTGTGCCGATGGCCGCGCGGTCAACGGGCCCGGCGTCGCGGTGAGCCCGGACGGGGGGAGCGTCTACCACGGCGCGGACGTCTTGGACGCCGTGGCGCGCTTCATCCGGGCACCGTGAGCGGCTAGACGCAGCCTGGATTTCCGACTGCTCACAGCCCTCGAAGCCGCCGGGTTGCGGGAGTAGCTGCTTCCTATTTACATGGCGGCTATCCCATGGGCTAACCCACGGAGGAGGCGACGCCGGCGCAAAAGGGCTTAGGTATGCGGAGCAGCGCCCCGGCTGGAACTCCCTCGAAAACCGTTAGGCGTCGATTAGGCGCCTCAAGGGTTCGAATCCCTCCCCCTCCGCTAGTAGAGCCAGATTCCGCTCGGCGAAGCGGTGTTGGGGCTGTTCGCTCGTATCAGTCGCGTCTCGATGGTCTGTCGCTCGATGCCAGCCACTTGCTACGCCATGGGCGCGGGGTTTCGAACCAGGGACCTCTCGCGTGTGAAACGGCTCCTTCCGGACCGCCACGTGGCCGAAATCCTCATTGCCAAGCGGAATGTGCTCTCGGCGGGACGCTGACCTAGGGCACGCGGATTACCTGGGATCCTGGCTGGTCGCGGCCCTATTGCTGGGGCTCTCGGGCAGCCTCTTGGTTGAGGATCTGTACGGAGGTTGGGAAGAGCTCTCAGGTGAACCGAGCACCCTGATCCTCTGGAAAACCACCTTGTTCATCGGAGTGCTCGTGCTGGCCGTTGTACACGGCATCGTGCTCGGTCCCGGCATTAGGCGGTTGCGGCTGCGCCGTGCCGAGGAGAGGCCCATCATCGGCATACGCGTATCCGCGAAAGATCGAGTTCGTCGACGAACTGCCGAAGACATTGACCGGCAAGATCCGTCGAGTCGAGTTACGCCAGCGGGAGTTCGAGCACCTTTGACCCAGGTCGGACGGCGGCGCCGCTCCGGTAGTCCCGGTCGGTGGCAGTGACGCGAGTATCTCGCGGGATGTCGCCAACACGAGAGGGGCGGCACCTGGCCGCCCCTCTCGCTACGTCCTTGGCCCGACCTTCGAGCCTAGGAATCCGTTCCCACTAGTGGGGGCAGGCGTGCACCGCGGTGAAGTTGTCGTTTGCATCACCGGTGGCGGTGTAGTCCCAGGTGCCCTGCATCCTGTGGGCGCTCGGGCTCCTGGTCACGCACTTCGCCCGGAAGGCGGTTCCACGCGCAAGCGTCGCGTAGAAGTCGTCCAGGGCGGGATCCGCGGTCTGGGTGTTGGCGATCGTCAGCGTCCAGTCGAAGATCGAGCTGGCCGGCTGATGTGTCAACGCGCCCGTGAACAGCACCGTGGTCGTGCCACCGGTGTTGGTCGCGGGGTTGTCGCACCCGGAGGTGTTGGCGGGCGCCCGCGCGTAGATCGTCACGTGGGTGTTATCTGCACCCTTGAAGACCATCGTGCAGGCGACTGCGCCTCCTCCGTTCGGGATCGTCGACCCGATGCCGCTGACTTGCGCGGCCGTCCCGGAGCCCAGCCCCGTCGACAGGTAGGCGTTGCCCTCGCTGGGCGGGTTGCCGTCGGCCCCCGGGCCACACTGCTCCCAGGCCTGGGCGACGTTCTTGTTCACCAGTTCCGCCGCGGGACAGCTCGGGATCCCGCTCAGGTTGAGCGCGATGTTCTCGTCGAACTGCAACTTGACGCTGGTCGTCTCGCTGTTCGCCGGGCTGAACTGCGAGCGAACCCGAACGCCCAGCTTGATGGGCTCCAGCGTCGAACCGATCGGCGCGGCGACCCCGGTGGTCCGCAGCGAGGCGCAGGAATCGCTGCCCGCGGTGGCCGGGAAGGCACAGGTCGGAACAACTGGCGGCGCGGCGGCGGCGCTTCCGGTGAAGGCGAAAAAGCCCACCCCGAGTGCCGCGGCCGAGCACAGAAGTAGTGCGGTGCGTCTTCTAGTCCGCATGAATCGATCTCCTTGCTTTCGGGGCGGCGGGTTGGCCACCCGATTGGATGGGGCGCGGCTTCGGGCCATTTGCTATACGCGCCCGTTACCCGTTACGAGGGTAGATAAGAAGACTGTATCATGTTATCTATATCTAGTGACGTATGCCTAGGAACCCGCTAAACCTCGCTCCATGACTGGCCGGACCGGAGCAAAATAGATGCCCCAATACGAATTCCTCACGAACCACGCTCAAGTCCTCCTCTGCGTGGCGCACGACCCCGGCATTCGCCTGCGTGATATCGCCCAGTCCGTGGGGGTGACGGAGCGAAGCGCCCATCGGATCATCTCCCAGCTGGTCGAGGACGGCTACATCGTTAGGGAGCGAATTGGTCGGCGAAACGTCTACAAGGTGAACCGCGAGCGACCGCTGCATCATCCGCTCGTGCAGGAGCTAGAGCAGCGGAGGGTTGGCGACCTGCTGGAAGTGCTTCTCGGGGAGGACGGGCGGGGTCCGGTCAAACGGCAACGCCAGCGGACTACCTAGGCGAATCCGCGAGGTTTCTCCTGCGACCTCGCCCGCGCAGTATCTCGCGCCGCAAGAAAGAGGCCGATCTGCCCGGGGCTCGGGGGGTGTACGCCACGTCGCGGAGTGATCGGAGCGCCTCGCCAGCGGAGGAGTACCCGGGCAGCCCCTTGGCGGACGACGCCCCGACCCGGCGTTCCATGGCCGACCCGGGCGTCATCACCAGGTTGATACCCGGATCACCGCGTTCTCTGAGCCTGCCGGAGGCCACCACCACTCTGGAAAGGCAACCGATATCGATGACCCGACAGCCGCGAAGGTCGACAGTGACTCCGGTCGCGCCTCCTGTGACTGCGAAGTTGAGTAACTCCGTCCAGCTCGTCAGGGCGGGAGCATCCAGTTCCCCCTCAACCTCTACGAGCATT
>DATMZR010000028.1 GCA_035573435.1 Solirubrobacterales bacterium | reverse complement strand
CTGCACGGCGCCGAGCCGCCAGGGGCCGAGCAGCGGCGCGATCCCCGCAGCCCACGCCCACTCGCCCATACCGTGGAACTTCTCGCCGTCCTCGACCTCATGGCAGTAGGTGAACTCCTCGTGGGCCAGGATGTACCGGTGCGCGTGGAGAATGCCCTTCGCAAGCCCCGTGGTGCCTGAGGAGTAGTAGAGCTGCGCGGGGTCGTCGGCCGCCGTGTCGACGGTGTCCGCGTGATCGTCGGCACCCGTCAATAGGCGCTGGTCGAGCACGAGCACCTCGTCGACGAGATCGCCCGGCATCCGCTCGGCCTGATCGGGCGAACAGACGATCAGCTTCGCCTGCGAGTCCTGGACTCGGTGGCGAATCCCCTCGTCGCCATAGAGCACCGACATCGAGAGCAGGATGCCGCCCAGCTTCCAGGTCCCGAAGAAGACGGCCGCGGTCTCCGGAGCGGCGGGAGCCACGACCGCGATCCGGTCGCCGCGCTCGACTCCATGGGCAGCGAGAACGTTGGCGGCCTGCGCCGAGAGCGATTGCAACTCACCCCAGCTGACCTCGCGCTCGTGGCCGCGGAAGTCCTCCCAGACCATGGCGAGCTTGTCGCGGGGGTGCTTTTCGCAGACGTCCGCGACGATGTTGTAGCGCTCCGGGACTTCCCATCTGTGGGAGGCACACGCCACCTCGTAGGAGCTGATCTGCGAATGGATGCCGGTCGTCGCCATGGCTCTCCTCTGGTTCTCGAACTCTGATCTCCGGGAGATAGTTTCCTATCCCGGACCTGCCGTCACCGCCTTCCTATGCACGTGGGAGTGCCCCGCGAGGTACGGGTAGCCGGCCTGGTGCGGGACTCTCGCCTTGAAGCGGAACGTCTGCGTGCCGGAAACGTGGCGGAACGTGTGCGAGACGCGTGTCACACCGTGGCGATTGGTCCGCTTGACGAAGTGGGTCGAAAAGGGCACCCAGTGCCCGCCTGGGGGCTTGGCCAGAAATCGGATCTCACGATGCCCGTCGAACGGCCCCCGAAGCCGAGCTCGCAAGATCATCGTCTGCCCGTTGTGGAGCCTCCCGCGCGGGCGCACCCGAAGCCCCAGCTTCGGCTTTACGCGTAGGTGGATCGCCCGGCTTACGACCCGCTCCGGCCCGCGCCAGTAGGTGAGGTACACGACCCGAGAAGGGCCCGTGGGAAGCCGGGCCGAGATCCTCCCTCGGGCGTCCGTGCGAAGGGGCGAGCCGACCAACCTCTCGGTCGAGTTGGTGAGCGCCGGCCGTTGTGAGACGCAGACCAAGGCCCCCTGACCGGGCGCTCCCAGGGGCCGCGCGAACCGTCCGACGACCCGGGGACGGTGACCGAACTTGACCCGCTTCACCTTGCTCCCACTCGCAAAGGCGAAGTTAGCGCGGAGCTTCGGGGTGAGGTCGGAGATCGGGCAGTCATTGTCCACACGGATCCGTCGGCCTGCGCACCGCTCATTGGGGCTCGCGTCCGCGTAGTCGTGGGCACAGACCGTGATCGAGTTCTGCCCTTCATGGAAGCCGGGCAGAACCGTGTTGACGGAGATGCCGCTGTGCACGGAGTTTGGGCAGGGGCTGAGCCCGAGAGCCAGCTGCTGTGCGCCGATGTCGCAGCTCGACCCCACCGAGTCAATGAGCTTGTGGTTGGCACGGACTAGCACCAAGCGGACCCCGGAGCCGGCGTCGCGAGCCCTCACTGTGAGGGCCTGCGTACCCCGCTGCACGGACGCACCGAAAAGCGCGCCACCGACTCCGGTCACCGTCGGCGGCGAGATATCGAACAAGTGGAACCGCGCACGCTTGATGGAGATGCGCGGCTCGTCGGTTCTGCGACAGCGATCCGTTCTGCGGGTGCAGGTCAGCCGCGCGACCAGGCGGTCCACCGGCCTGCCGGCTCGCCACTCGAAGGTTCTGAAGCGCCTGCGTGGCGACCCGATGGAGCTCGCCGCGCCCCGCCGCGGGACCAGAAGGAGCCGTGGCTGGTAGGCGCCGACGCTCCTTCCCCGCGCCATGAGCCTGCCACGGATGAAGTTGGTCCCTGGCGGCGGCTCCGCCACCCACGCCCCGTATCCGCCGGCGCCGGTTCGGCTGCGCTCGTGGGTCACGCCCAATCCCTCGCCCATCCCACACGCCCGGACGCGGTGAAAGTCCTGGGAGTTGCGCGAGAAGTGAAACCCGCCCTGGCCCGCGCCCAAATGGGGCGCGCACTGGACCGCGACGTAGGGCCCTGCGCTGGCGGAGGACGCGATTGCCATCACCGCTACCAGGCAGGCGAGTGCCAGGTATCGGACCGAGGTATTGACCTGAGTCCTCACGCCTAGCACTCGTAGCCGAACTCGGGCGGGCATCCGGCGGCGGTGCTCTTTGCCTGACTCGAGGTCGAGCTCGGCGCCGCGGGGGCAGCAACCGGCTGCGGCTGGGCAGTCGGCTGCGGGACCGGAGGCTCTGGGGGAGCCGTCGCGGAGGACACGGGAGCTGCCTCCGAGGTCGCTGGAGTCCTCCGACCGGCCGTTTCCGGCCCGGCCCGGCCGCTGCCCTGGTTCCCCGGGTGGCTGAGCGGGCCCAACTGGCCCTCACCTCGACTGCGCGGTCCCGCTTCTCCCCGCACGTGAACATCAGGCGGCCACAGATGCTGGCTCACCCCCGCCATCGCGTCGCGGTCGCCACTGGAGCCCTCCGGGCCGCTCCCGGTGTGGGAGGCAAACAGGAAGACGCCAACGCCCACAATGACCGAAAAGAGGGCGCCGACGGCTGCGACTCGGATACGTTCAGGACGCTCAAAGCCGCGCGACTTGGTCGCGCCCGTCTCGGCAACGACCGCTGCCGGCTCCTTCGGATCGCGCTCCTCCGGTTTGGCAACGAACGCTGCCGGCTCCTTCGGATCGCGCTCCTCGAGCTCGGTCGTGATCGTTCCCAATCGTTCGCGCGCTCTGGTCTCCCCCTGCGCGGCCGCTCGCCCAGACAGCCACCTGCGAGTTCTCTGCCGCGCCCTGTCAAAGCGGCCAATCTCGGCGTCGAGCCTCACCCACGGAGCCGCCCCCCACGGCTTCGCCCACTCGGCCAACCCGCCCCCGGGTTCGCCACCCTGTCCACTCGGATCGCTTCCCGAGGGATGCGGCCTCGGCTGAGCCAAGCAATCTCGCTCCAGGCGGGCCAGCATGATCACGAGGCTCAGGTCCTCGTATCGGCCCCTCAGGCGCCACCAGGGCCGAAGTGCGGCTGCGTGCAATCTGTGCTCCCTCTCGAGTGAAAGGAAGACACGCTTACTGGCTTCGAAGGAATCGAGGTCGCCCGGAGCGTCCGTTGCTCCTGGATCCTCGTCTCTGGGATGACCCTCCATGGCCGACCCTCCACCGGGCACCGGTTCTATTCGCACCCAGCGCGACTACACGGGCTCACACAGCAGCTGGGATGCCTGCGGCCAGCTTATACCGGCTGAGTTGAGTTCTCTCTCAGCTTGCGGGGCGGGTCAAGTACGCGCGTCCCAGGATTTCGACCTTTCGTCGGGTTTCTGACCACCGCCTGCGAGCAGGTGAGCCGATGTCGGCCGCGAATGGTGAGCCGATGCCTGCCGCGAACCTGAGGGAGCGACTATGAACGCCAAGCAGATCGGCCCGCTGACCGGGATCCTCTTCGTCGTGCTCGTGATCCTCGCCTTCGTTGTCGGCGGCGAGACACCCGATATCGACGATTCAGCACAGTCGGTCGTCTCCTTCTACGTCGACAACGACTCCGACCAGCAGATCGCCGCTTCTCTGCTGGCCCTGGGATGTGTCTCGTTTCTCTTCTTCCTCGGCGCCTTGCGCCGGGCTCTCCGGGCCGCCGCAGGCGATGAAGGCGGGCTCTCGACCGTCGCTCTGCTGGGCGGACTGATGATCGTGGTCGGTGCGTCCATCTTCGCCGGGATCGGATTCACGCTCGGCGACGCCGCCGACGACCTGCCGGCCTCCGCCGTGCTGACGCTCAACGCGCTCAACAGCGATCTCTTCTTTCCGCTCGCGGTTGGAACCGCGGTCTTCAACCTGGGGCTCGCGCTGGCGGTGCTGCGTCACGGTGCGCTACCGCGAGCGCTCGGGTGGTTGGCGCTGGTGATCGGCATCGTGGCACTGACGCCCGGCGGGTTCTTCGCCTTCCTGGCCACGGGCATCGTGATCGTGTGGGCGAGCATCGTGCTGGCCCAGCGCGCTGCCGGCCCCGGGCCGCAACCGGCCGCGACCCCTTAGCCGCGGTCCGACGATTCGTTCAGGCTCACGACGGCGCGGATCAACGCCTTGAACGCCTCCTCGTCGATCGCGTCGCCCTCGCGGAAGTCGATTGCGCGCCTGACCTTGCCATCGAGGGTCGAATTGAACAGGCCGGAAGGGTCCTTCAGCGATGCGCCCTTGGGGAAGGTCAGCTTCACGACGGCCTTGTAGGTCTCGCCGGTGCAGATCACCCCGTGATGCGACCACACCGGGACTCCGGCCGGATTGGAGGCCTTCCTCCACTTCACCTCCTCGACCACCTCGGGATCGGCCTGCTTGATCAGGGCGCGGAGCCGGGACAGCATCTCGCCGCGCCAGTCGCCCAGCTCCTGGATTCTCGTATCGATGAGCTGGGCGGGAGATTGATGAGATTGATCCTTCATTGAGCTGACGCGGACGATTCTCTCAACCGCGTTGAGCCAGCGCTGCGCAGACGGCCAGCGTCTCGACCTTTCGGAGGGCCTTGAAGGCGGCGCGAATCGCGCGGCGCGGTGAATCCGGGGCGAGTTGCTCATTCACGGAAACCGTCACCGAGCGATGGCCGTCCTGGGTCGCCGCGGTGAATTGCGTGTAGCCGGGAAAGCCGCCGGTGTGTCCGTACACGGTCCCGCAGCGCGTCCGGTAGCGGAAGATTCCGAGCCCGGCAGAGTTGCGGCCGGGGCCGGGCGGATCGGAGCTGCCCTTGACGAATCGGAACTGCCGGCGCTGAGTTGCACGGCCGAACAGCTTCCTGCCGACGTATCCGCGCACGAACCGGTTGAGCTCGGCGGGATTCGATTGAAGGCCACCGGATGCCCAGGCGCCGGAGGCGCTGATCGCCTCGCTGATGTCCGCCGCCGGGTCGGGCGGATCGATCACGTACCCATGCGCGAGCGGTCGAGGCAGGCGAAAGCCGCCCGGCAGGGTCGTCCGCCTTAAGCGAAGCGGCCGAAACACCTTCGAGCGCAGCAGTGTCACGTACGAGCGACCTCGAACGGCGCGAGCCATCATCGCCATAACGAAGTTGTCGGTGTTCGAGTACTCGTACCGTGAGCCGGGCGTGAAGTCGAGCGGCTTGCTCCTGACGAAGTCGATCACGTCACGCCGGGTCAGGTGCTTCCGCGGGTTTTCCGTCAGGGAGTCGCGGAAGGCCTTCGTTTGCGTGTAGTCGGGTAAGCCGCTCGTGTGGTGCAGGGCTTGGCCCAGGGTTACCGGAGCCCAGGCCGTGGGCAACTCCGGCAGGAGATCGGCGATCGTGTCGCTCAGCCTCAGCTTTCCGCGCTCCACCAGCGACAGGGCGACGGCGCCGCTGAATGCCTTGGAAACGCTTGCGATGCGCATGTGGTCCTTGGCGCGCCAGCGTTGACGGGTCCGGAGGTTTCGGACGCCGGCGGCGTGATACTCCCGGCGACCGCCGCGCTGGACCACCGCCGCGACGCCGGGCGGCCCGCTGCGCATCTGGACGAGCCGTGCCATGGCCGCCTCCAGCGCTTGGCCGCTGTGATCCTCCGGGTCACCGGCCCGCGCGTCAACTCCGCTGATCGCCGTGGCGGCCAGCGCGATCACGCCGGCGATTCGGATGCGGGACATGGGCTTGATCTCGATGTGTGTTGATGGCTCTTGGTAGCTGTTTGCTCAGCCGAGGCAGATCGCGAACGTGGTGAGCGTCTTGGGCCCGCCAGAGAGGTTGTAAGCGGTTGACTTCCAGCCGTCGTCCGGAACCTTGAAGCGATCATTGCCGTCGAAGGGAAACGAGCTCGCCGCGCGGGCCTCATCCTGCGGGCCGCTGATCCGCAGCCCGCCGCCGAGCACGTGCCGCCCGCGGCCACAGACGGCCGTCGTGCTCGCCGCCTCGCCAGCCTCGAGGCCGGTGGCCGTCTTCCTCTCGTAGGCGAGGTCGGCGCCGCGCATGCAGATCGCCTCCGCCACGAACCCACCAATCCCGCCGACGGGATCGAAGACCCGCAGCCTCCAGCCGTCATCTGGTCGCTTGTCGGTGTCGCCACCGTCGAACGGATGGGAGGAGTTGGTCCAGGACTGCGATGGGGCGATCAGTCCTCCACCCCCGACCGCGTGATAGCCGTCACCGCCGCAACCCACCACTGCGGTCCGGTTGCCGGTCGGCGAGTCCGGCACATCGAGGAAGACGTAACGCAGGTTGGCGTCGCGAGCGCAGATCCCGAAGGTCGTCAGCCGCTTGCCAGCCGGTCCGTACCCCGACGCCTCCCAACTATCGTCCTCGACCTCGTCCGGATCGCCGTAGTCGAGATAAACATCACGAGGCAGCGAGCTCTCGATGTACTTCGACGCCGTGGCTCCCCGGAGACGCGCCCCGCCGCCCGTCGCCCGTGGCTTGTGGCCGCACCAGATCGCGTCGTTCGCGTAGTTGCTGTTACCGGGATCGAAGGCAGCCGAATCCTTGACGTACTTGATCCCGCCCGCATTACCGATCGTCGTATCTCCGGGACGTGGGTCGAACGACCCTGCAACCGCGGTTCCGGCCACTGCCAGTGTCACCACCGCAGTGACGGCTGCGCCGAGCTTGCGAGGATCCGGCTTCATCCGTCCCTGAAGCGCTTCCTTCCTTAGCCTCCGGGCCCGGACTATATGGCGTTCCCTCGCGGAGCGCACGGAGCTCACCCGTGCACTGAGGTAGAACTTGTCCGAGCTCCGGAGCCGAACCGCCAATGCTCAGCTACGTGCAAGCGATCGTCATCGCCCTCGTGCAGGGGGTCACCGAGCTCTTTCCAGTCTCCAGCCTCGGGCATTCAGTGCTCGTTCCGGCCTGGCTCGGCGGCAGCTGGGAGACGCTCGTCACCCAGTCTTCGCAGGCACACAGCGAGTCCTCCTTCTACCTCGCCTTCATCGTGGCCCTTCACGTCGCGACGGCGCTGGCGCTTTTGTGGTTCTTTCGCGCCGACTGGATCAGGATCATCGCGGGCTTCTTTCGCAGCTGCGTACGCAGTCTGCGCGCGCGTGAGGTGCAGATCGAGGGCTCGGACGAGCGCTTGGCCTGGCTGATAGTGATTGCGACGATCCCGGTCGGGATCACCGGGCTTCTGTTCGAGCACCTCTTCCGCACGGCGCTCGCCAAGCCCGTCGCGGCGAGCGCCTTCCTGCTCGTGAACGGGCTGATCCTGCTGGCAGGCGATCATGTAGCGCGCAGGCAGTCCGAGCACGGTCACAAGCCGCTCACGGCGCCCGATGAGACCCCCACGCTGGCGACCAAGGCCGCCGCCGGCCGCACCGAGGCGGACGTCGCTGAGGCCTACGCCTCGGACGTGCGCATCTCGCGAATCCCTTATGCCGATGGCCTGCTCGTCGGCTCCCTTCAGATCGCAGCCCTCTTCGCCGGGATCAGTCGCTCCGGCATCACCATGGTGGGAGGCCTCTGGCGCGGCCTGTCCTACGAGGACGCGGCCCGCTTCGCGTTCCTTTTGGCGACCCCCGTGATCCTCGCGGCCGGCGTGCTCAAACTGCCGAGCCTCTTCGGCAGCGCCGGCGAGCACATCCATGGCCAGGTCGTCGTCGGGATGCTGGTCTGCGGCGTTACGGCGTACTTCTCTGTCCGCTTCCTGGTGCGCTACTTCGAGACCAAAAGCCTGCGGCCGTTTGCCGTGTACTGCCTGATCGCCGGCGCGGTCAGCCTGGTGCACTTTGCGGCGCTCTAGCGTGCGCGGGCGTCCCAATCAGCCGCCCGTTTCGACGCCCTCAGCCGGGCATCAGTGCGTGTACTTCACCAGTTGCTCGATGTCTGATCCGCCAGAGACGTCGACCGCCAGCACCGCCTGCCCGCTGCCGTGGGCGTAGAACTTCAGCTCGGAGACGTTTGGCTCGATCGGCGAGAAGTCCTCGGTCATCAGCGCAGGCTTGAAATGGCCAGCGGGAACCTTGGCCTGCTCGTCGAGAGCCAGGACCCGTGATTGGTCCTCGGCGACGCCCTTCGAGTACTCCTCGCGATAGGACATGCCGACCTTTGGCTTCGCAGGCAGCGCGACTCCGGGCAGGTTCCCGTCGACCCCGGCCTCCCATGAGCCGTTATCGGTCCGATGGCCGTTGACGTATTCGACCGTGTGCTCGCCGAAGTACCAGACATTTCCGTGCTTGTCCTGGGCGTACCAATCCTTGGTCACCTCTGTCGGCTCGCCATGGTCGGTGACAATGTCGCTCACGACCCGGGCCCTGATCCCGTCGGCGATCAGCTTCGTCCGCTTGGTGACTCTGATCACATCCCGCTGAACCGAGCCATCGGAGGTGTCAACGACTCGGTAGACCCAGCGGCTACCAACCGTCATCGGCCAGCGGGAGTTGTCGATGTTTGCGCTGAAGCTGGCCGCGTGGAGGTGTACAGGGTCATCTCCCTGCGGCAGCCCCGAGCTTCGGTGCGAGGTGCCGCCACTTGCCGTCACAGCCAGGACCACGGCTCCGGCTGCAGCCACGACGACTGCGCTGCCAGCGACCAGCTTGATATTCCGTGCTCTGTTGGCCATTGTTGCGCTCCTCTCGCTTTGGAATTGCGTGGTTGCGCAGTTGTGGCGGAGCGGAATGAAATTGCCGTGAAAGCAAGCCGAGCGGGGTCCCGGCCACCCGTCCCGGTTACGTGGGACTAGGGCGTTGCTTTCCAGAGCTCCGTGCCGTGGGTGCCGTCATCGGCCCCAAAGAAGAGGATCCCGGCGAAGTTGGTGAGGGAGTAGGGCACCGAGGCCCCGCCGGGGTTGATGTCCTTGACGAGCTTCGTCCCTGCCGCGGTCCCGTCCGACCTCCAGAGCTCTGTGCCGTGGGAGCCGTCGTCGGCCTGAAAGAAAAGCGTTCCGGCGACGTTGGTGAATAAGCCAGGAAACGAGGGCCCGCCGGGGTTTATGTCCTTGACGAGCTTCGTCCCCGCCAAGGTCCCGTCCGACCTCCAGAGCTCGGTGCCGCGACTGCCGTCGTCGGCCTGAAAGAAAAGCGTTCCGGCGACGTTCGTGAGGTAGACGGGTGACGAGGACCCGCCCGGCCTTATGTTCGCCACGAGCTTCGTCCCCGCCGCCGTCCCGTCCGATTTCCAGAGCTCTATGCCGTGGGTGCCGTCCTGGGCCTGAAAGAAGAGTGTCCCGGCGACGTTCGTGAGATAGGAGGGACGCGAGGATTCGCCGTACACGGACCCGCTGGGGCGGATGTCCTTGACGAGCTTCGTCCCCGCCGCGGTGCCGTCCGACCTCCAGAGCTCTACGCCGTCGCTGCCGTCATCGGCCGCGAAGAAGAGCGTCCCGGCGACGTTGGTGAGGTAGGCGGGGGACGAGGACCCGCCGGGGCGGATGTCCTTGACCAGCTTCGTCCCCACCGCGGTTCCGTCCGACTTCCAGAGCTCCCTGCCGTGGGTGTCGTCGTTGGCCGCGAAGAAGAGCGTCCCAGCGACGTTGGTGAGGGAGGTGGGACCCGAGTTGCCGGTGCCGGGCAAGATGTCCTTGACGAGCGTCGTCCCCGCGGCGGTCCCGTCCGATCTCCAGAGCTCCGTGCCGTGGGTCCCGTCGTCGGCCAGAAAGAAGAGCGTCCCGGCGACGTTCATGAGGAAGGAGGGGGACGAGGACCCGCCGGGGTATATGTCCTTGACCAGCTTCGTCCCCGCTGGGGTCCCGTCCGATCTCCAGAGCTCTACGCCGTGGGTGTCGTCGTTGGCCGCGAAGAAGAGCGTCCCAGCGACGTTCGTGAGGTAGGCGGGGATCGAGGACTTCTTCCCGTATGGGCCCTCGCCAGGGCGGATGTCCTTGACGAGCTTCGTCCCCGGCGCGGTCCCGTCCGATCTCCAGAGCTCTACGCCGTGGGTGTCGTCCTTGGCCCCGAAGAAGAGCGTCCCGGCGGCGTTGGTGAGGGAGGTGGGACCCGAGTTGCCGCTGCCGGGCCGGATGTCCTTGACGAGGCTCGCCGGATCGAGGGCGAGGGCGGGCGCAGCCCCCAGCCCGAGAAAGAGAAGCGCCAGCAGGCTCGCGCACGCACAGCGAAGGGACCGTCCAATCAGGCCCCGGGCCGAGCGCGCGGCGGGCCGCCCCCTTCCGCTCCCCGTGTCAGTCCAGATCTCCCTCATGTCGGCGGCCTCCCAGCGGTGCTGATCGTATCGCCGCCTCGCGGCACGGGTGAGGAGGAGGGAACGCTCCCGACAGGATTCGAACCTCAGCGAGCCTGGAAGGCGACCTTCGGTTTCGTAGGCATGGAGTCAGCTGCGCTCCGCTAACGACGCCTCGGTTTCGTAGACCGACCTCGACCGGCGCCCGCCGGCAACAGCTTCTAGGTTGTCGTTACCCTGCCCCGCCGCTTGCCCGCCCGGGCCAGCTTCACCCGCTCCACGGCGGGCAGCACCTGCTTACGTAGGCGGACCGCTTCGGGGGTGACCTCCACGCACTCGTCTTCGCGGATGAACTCCAGGGCCTGATCGAGGGAGAGGCGGTGGTGCGGGATGAGCCGGACGGCCTCATCTGACCCGGCGGCGCGGATGTTGGTCTGCTGCTTTTCCTTCGTCGGATTGACGTCGAGGTCCTCGGCGCGGGCGTTCTCGCCGATCACCATGCCCTCGTAGACCGCCTCGCCGGGGCCGACGAAGAGCTGGCCGCGCTCTTGCAGGTTCATCAGCGCAAACGAGGCCGTGATGCCGCGGCGGTCGGCGACCAGCGAGCCCGTCGGCCTGGTGGTGATCTCGCCGTGCCAGGGCTCGTAGCGCTCGAAGACGGTGTGGAGGATCCCGGTGCCGCGGGTCTCGGTCAGGAACTCGTTGCGGATGCCGATCAGACCGCGGGCGGGGACCAGGTAGTCGAGCCTGACCCAGCCAGTGCCGTGGTTGACCATGTCCTCCATCCGGCCCTTGCGCAGCGCGAGGAGCTGGCTCACCACGCCCATGTAGTCCTCGGGGATGTCGATCGAGAGCCGCTCGACCGGCTCGTGAATGCGCCCGTCGATCTCGCGCGTCATCGCCTGCGGCTTTCCCACCGTCAGCTCGAAGCCCTCGCGGCGCATCGTCTCGACGAGCACCGCCAGCTGAAGCTCCCCCCTGCCCTGTACCTCCCAGGCGTCCGCGGCCTCGGTCGGGCGCACCTGGATCGAGACGTTGCCCACCAGCTCGCGCTGCAGGCGTTCGTCGAGCTGGCGGCCGGTGAGCCTCTCGCCCGACCGGCCCGCCAGCGGCGAGGTGTTGACGCCGATCGTCATTGCCAGCGCCGGCTCGTCCACGGCGAGGAGGGGCAGCGCCTCGGGCTCGTCGAGGTCCGCGATCGTCTCGCCGATCGTGACCTCCGCAATCCCCGCGATGACGACGATCTCGCCCGCCCCGGCGGAGGCGACCTCCGTGCGCTCCAACCCCTGGGTGATGTAGAGCTCGGCGATGCGGGCGCGCTCGACGCTTCCGTCGCGCCGGCACCACGAGACTTCGGCGGCGCGCCTGATCGTCCCGCGGTGCACGCGGCAGACGGCGAGCCGGCCGTGGTAGGGGGAGGCGTCGAGGCTCGTCACCCGCGCCTGCAGGGGCGCGTCCGGGTCGCCGCTAGGCGCCGGAATCCGCCCGGCGAGGGTGGCAAAGAGCGGGCCCAGGTGGTCGTCGCGCTCCGCGGGGTCGAGCGACGCCCATCCCTCGCGAGCCGATGCGTAGACGATCGGGAACTCGATTTGCTCCTCGGTGGCGTCGAGGTCGAGAAAGAGCTCGTACACGGCGTGGACGACCTCGGTGATGCGGGCGTCGGGGCGGTCCACCTTGTTGACGAGGCAGATCAGCGGCAGCTTCGCCTCAAGTGCCTTGCGAAGGACGAAGCGCGTCTGCGGCAGGGGGCCCTCCGAGGCGTCGACCAGCAGCACGGCGCCGTCGACCATCGAGAGCCCGCGCTCGACCTCGCCGCCGAAGTCGGCGTGCCCGGGAGTGTCGACGATGTTGATCTTGAGGTCGGGCTCGCCCGGCCGCTCCAGCATGAGCGACGCGTTCTTGGCGAGGATCGTGATCCCGCGCTCGCGCTCCTGGTCGCCCGAGTCCATGATGCGCTCGACGACCTCCTCGTGGGCGGCGAATGTGCCCGCCTGGCGCAGCATCGCGTCGACAAGGGTGGTCTTCCCGTGGTCGACGTGGGAGATGATCGCGATGTTCCGCAGCTCGGTCACCGGGGACACGCTACGGGGCGCGGCCATGCGGACACCGGGGACGTGCCCGCTGGGTAGGGAGCCCTAGCCCTTAACTCGGCCTCCGTGATTACCGTACGGCCTGGCCTCGCTGCCAAACTTGAGCGCGTATGGCGAAGCGACGGCGGCACCGACGCAGGCAACCTGTGCCGACCGTGGACTACACCGATCCCGAAGGCAACGTCCTCAGCCTGCGGCAGTCGCTAAGCGCCGGCACGATCGCGAAGATCGGCGAGGCGCCGCCTGGTGCGGCCACCTCTCTCGACGACGCCTGGCGGCGGCGAACCGAGATGCTCTTCGAGCGGCTCGCCGTCCGCTGGGAGATCGCCGGGCGGCCACTGACGGAGCAGGCGATACTGCTGGGCCGCTACCGGATCGCCGACGCCGAGACGCAGCGCTGGGTTCGCGAGACGATCGCCGTCCACCTGGAGCGCCATATCCCAGAGCTCTGGGCACGGTGAGAAGCCCGACGGCCGAGCTGGCGGCCGGCGGCGGAGCTACGGCCCGCGGCCCGAGAAGCAGCAGCGCTAGCTCGCGCGCTACGGCTTCCCATACGAGGCGGCACGGCCGGACATGCTGGTATCACGCTGGTGACTTGATGTCCTGCCAAGTCCCATCGGCCGTCCTGTCCTGATCGGCTTGATCTGCCCGCATTTGGCTTGAATGCAGCGAACGCGCCCGACAGGATTCGAACCTCAGCGAGCCTGGAAGGCGAGCGATGTCACAGGTTCGATCCTGGCGAAGCTGAACGCGCCCGACAGGATTCGAACCTGTGACCTTCGGTTTCGTAGACCGACGCTCTATCCAACTGAGCTACGGGCGCGGGCGGGGGTGGTGCCCCGGACGAGGATTGTAGGTCGCTACTGGCGGATGATCACCGGCGCTCCGGGCTGGACCGTGTTGACGAGCGCGTTGACGTCCTGGTCGGTGGCCCGCACACAACCATGCGACGCCGCCACGCCCAGCGGGCCGGTGGTGCCATGGATCGCGATCCGGTCCCCTCCGAGCCAGCCAGAGGGCAGGCTGAGCTGCCGGGCCGTAGTCGCTACCGCGCAGCACCCGTAGGCCGGGTTGATATTGCCGCGGAAGGTGTCCGTGACCGCAAAGTGCCCAGTTGGGGTGGCAGTGCCCGGGGCTCCGACGGTGACCGTGAACGAGCGCAAGACCCGATCGCCGCGGCGAAGCTGGGCGGCTCGCCTCGAGAGGTCGATGTCGATCGCGTAGGGCGTCGAGCCGGAGCGCAGCTTCGAGGGGTCGAGCTTCACCCAGCCGAGGTCGCCGTTGGGCACCAACGGCGTGGGGACGCCCGCCCATTGACCGACGCGGCGAAACACAGCCAGCACCGTCCTGGAATCGAACTGCGTCCGCCAACGCACGGTCTTGACCACCTTCCCGCCCGGAGCGCTGCGGATCTGGATCTGGGCGCCATGCCGCAGCCAGACTATGGGGTGCTTGCGATCGGACAGCAAGAGCTGCGGCTCATGCTGCGGCCGCTTCGCCACTTCTGGGGCGGGCGGCGGCTTGTGAGGTGGCGACTCCGCCGCGGCCGGGGCGGCCGGCGGCTTGGGGCGTGGCGCCTTCCCCACGGTCACCACGGGCGGGCTCGAGCCTGCGCTGTTCCCGTTGGAATCCCCGCGGAGCAGGACGGCCAACACGACCGCCTCCCCGACCAGGGCCACCACCGCAAGCACCCCGATCGCCTTCGTGGCGCGGCTCATAGACAAACCACCGCTAGACCCGGCCTGAGTCCCGTCCTCCTGCCCCGCTCAGCGCGGCTGGGGGACGATCCGGATGTAGGGCTTCGGCGACTCCCAGCCGTCGGGCCAGATCTCCTTCGCTGCGTCGTCTGAGACCGAGCCGGCGATGATCACGTCCTCGCCCTGCTGCCAGTTGACCGGCGTCGAGACCTTGTGGTTGGCGGTCAGCTGCAGGGAGTCGATGACGCGCAACACCTCATCGAAGTTGCGGCCCGTGGTCATCGGATAGACCAGGATCAGCTTGATCTTCTTGTCGGGGCCGATGACGAACACGTTCCGGACCGTCTGGTTGTCGGCCGGGGTGCGCTCGCCCGGGTCCCCCGAGGTCTCGGCGGGCAGCATCCCATAGAGCTTCGAGACGCTGAAGTCGCCGTCGGCGACGATCGGGTAGTTGGGCGCCTGGCCCTGTGTCTCCTCGATGTCGCGCGCCCACCCCTCGTGGTCACTGGTCGTGTCGACCGAGAGACCCATGATCTTCACATTCCGCTTGTCGAACTCGGGCTTGATCTTCGCCATGTAGCCGAGCTCGGTCGTGCACACCGGAGTGAAGTCCTTCGGGTGCGAGAACAGGACGGCCCACGAGTCGCCGATCCAGTCGTGGAAGCGGATCGGGCCCTCAGTCGAATCGGCCTCGAAATCCGGTGCCGTGTCGCCAAGCTGCAATGCCATCTGATTTTCCTCCTGGTTCGAGTGTTGGTCGGGTAGCGGAGAGGGAGGGATTCGAACCCTCGAGAGAGCTTGCGCCCCCTACTCGCTTAGCAGGCGAGTGCCTTCAGCCACTCGGCCACCTCTCCGGGGCCGCCACCGATTCTAGCCTCGCTCCCGCGAAGCTCAGCGCCTGCACTCGATACCCTCGCGCCGCGGTGAGCGCAACCCGTACCAGCCTTCCAGCCGTGGCCCCGGCGGCCGACCTGGAGGCGCTCCACACTCGCTACGAGGCGATCTTCGATTCGATCGCTGCGCCGTTCGCCTTCGTCGACCTCGACGCTCTGCGCGCCAACGCGCGGTTCATGCTCGCCCAGGCCGCCGGCAAGCCGATCCGCGTCGCCTCCAAGTCGGTGCGCTCGGTGGCGGTCCTGCGCCGCATCTTCGAATTCGACTCCGGCTTTGCGGGCGTCCTCTCCTTCACCTTGCCCGAGGCCTTGTTCCTCGCCCGGCAGGGCTTCGAGGACATCGTCGTCGCCTACCCGACCGCAGACCGAGAGGCACTCACGGAGCTGGTCGAGCTGGCCGCCACGGAGCCGGCCAGCGCGCCGGTGCCGATGGTCGACAGCCCGGCTCACCTCGACCTGATCGAGTCGGCGATCAGGGGTGGCCGCGCCGAGCTTCGGGTCTGCCTGGATGTGGACGTCGGCTGGTGGCCGCTCGGGGGCAAGCTGGTGCGGATCGGACCGAAGCGCTCGCCGGTGCGAACGCCGGAGCAGGCCCGTCAGACGGCGGCCGAGATCGAGGGACGGCCCGGCACCCGCCTGGTCGGGGTGATGGCATACGAGGGTCACATCGCCGGCGTCGGCGACCGGATCCCCGGCCGGCCCCTGCGCAGCACCCTGATCCGCCTGATGCAGACGGCCTCGGAGCGCGACATCCGCGGTCGCCTGCCCCTGATGGTCGATGCTGTTCGCGAGCAGGCATCGCTCGAGTTCGTGAACGGCGGCGGGACCGGGAGTCTGGCCAGGACAGCTGCGGCGGGCGTGGTCACCGAGCTCACTGCCGGCTCCGGCTTCTACGACCCGGTGCTCTTCGACCATTACCGCTCCCTGACCTTGACGCCGGCCGCCTACTTCGTGCTGCCGATCGTTCGCCGGCCCGCCCCCGGTGTGGTCACCGCGCTCGGCGGCGGCTACATCGCCTCCGGCGTGGCCTCTCGGGAGCGGCTGCCGGAGCCATACCTTCCCCAGGGCCTCCAGCTCGACCAGCAGGAGGGAGCAGGCGAAGTGCAGACGCCCCTGCTCGGGATCGCGGCCAGGCGCCTGCGCGTCGGCGATCGCGTCTACATGCGCCACGCCAAGGCGGGCGAGCTTTGCGAGCGCTTCAACTGGCTGTACCTGGTGGAGGGCGATCGAATCGTCGACCAGGTGCCGACCTACCGAGGCGACGGCAAGGCCTTCCTTTAGCCGAGCACCCGGTCGGTATACGCATTTCGGAAGCGGCCCTGAGGGTCGAGCCGGGCGCGGACGGCGCGGAAGTCGCCAAAGCGCGGGTAGAGGCGCTCCAGCGTCTCAGCGGTCTGGAAGTGGCGCTTGCCCCAGTGCGGGCGGCCTTCGTACTCGGACATGATCCTCTCCACCTCCCGGAAGTAGGGCTCCCACGCCGCCCCCTGGTACTGGTGGACCGCGACATAGGCGGTCTCGCGTTCGTGGGCGGGACTGAGCAGCGCGTCATCGGGTGCCACCAGCCGGAACTCGATCGGGAAACCGATCGGGAGCCGGCGCTCGCGGACCAGGGCCAGGACCCTGCGGACCGCCTCCGGGCCATGCTGACGCGGGATCGCGTACTCCATCTCCGTAAAGCGGACCCGGCGCTCCGAGGCGAAAATCCTGTAGCTGCGGTCGGTCCTCTCGGTCCGGGAGAACTGTCGCGCGGCAAAGCCGACCAGGCGCGGGATCGTGGAGGGAAAACGGCGCCCGACTCTCGAGAGCAGGTCCATCGCGTAGTTCTCGAGCACGATCTCGTTCAGGTAGGCGCTGACGCGCCCGCGGGGGCGTGGCGGTCCCTCAACGCGGTTGCGCTCGATGGTCAGGGCCTTGTCCGTGTAGGGGAAGACGAAGAACTCGAAGTGGTCATTGCGCGCCGCCAACTCGTCGAGGCTCGCCAAGGTCTGGTCCAACGGCTGCGGCGAGTCGACACGGTGCAATGTGAAGGCGGGAACGGCCCGGAGGGTGACGGAGTAGATCAACCCGAGGGCGCCCAGCCCGACGCGCGCCGCTCGATAGGCGTCGCCATCGGTCTGTTCCGACACCTCGAGGAGGCTCCCGTCGGCCAGTATCAGCTCGAGCGCCTCCACCTGGGCGGAGAGATTCCGGAACTCGGCCCCGGTGCCGTGGGTGGCGGTCGAGATGGCCCCCGCGAGAGTCTGGCGGTCGATGTCGCCGAGGTTCTCCATCGCCAGGCCGCGCTCCCAGAGGGCAGCGCTCAGATCCCGCAGGGTGATCCCAGCCTCAACCTTGACGAGACCCGAGCCGGGGTCGGCGTCGAGGACCCGGTTGAGCGCTTCGAGCCTGATCATCGCTCCGTCGGTGAGCGCCGCCTCGGTGAAGGAGTGGCCCGAACCGGCGGCGTGGAGGGTCAGGCCTACGTCCGCGGCCCGCCTCACTACTTCAGCGAGGCCCTCGAGCGTCCGGGGTCGCTCGATCACGGCTGGGGAGCAACGCTGATCGCCGGTCCAGTTTCGCCACTCGTGAGCCATCGCCGAGGAAGCCTATTTCGAGTAATGCGCCACCGCGGGACGGCTACGCTCTGGGCCTCAGAGCAAGACTCGGGAGCGGTGGCAGAGTCCGGTTTATTGCAGCTGCCTTGAAAGCAGCCGGCCCGCGAGGGCCCGGGGGTTCGAATCCCTCCCGCTCCGCTCGTCAGGCAGATGACCTAACGCTTGCCGCAGTGTGCTCGAGGATGGCACCAGCGATCGCCTCCCAGTCGGCCCGGTAAACGCCGTGGCCGGCTCCCTCCAGCCGCAGCAGCCTCGCTCGTGGGATCTCCTCCACCAGCGCCTCAGCGTGCTCGATCGGAAACATCGGATCCGCGGTGCCGTGAATCACCAGGGTTGGCGACGCGATCGAGGACAGCGATGCGCTCGATGCCTCGCCTTCCGGCAGCACGTCGTGATTCTGCAGGGCCGCAAAGTCACGGGCGCGCTCGACGTCGCGACGCACGAGGCGTCGCGTCGGTGCCTCGGCGAATGGACGCTGACCTCCGGCGAGCACGCGGGAGTAGGCGACGAGGTAATCGATGACTGAGCCTGCGTCCGACCAATCGACGGCGGCGGACGACGCGAACCGGCCGAACTCATCTGTCGGCGGCGGCAGCTCACGCTCGCCAGGCAGCGCGGGCGAGGTACTGATGAGGACGAGCGACGAGACGCGATCGTGGTGGTCGACAGCGAGGCGCTGTGCGAACGCTCCGCCCGCCGAAACCCCCACCAGATGGGCAATCGGGATCTCGTAGGCATCGAGCACGCGGGTGGCGTCGGCCACCAGATCGGCGCCGCTGTAGCCGGGGCGTCCCCGTAGGTAGGTGACCGAATGCCCGGTGTCGCGGTGGTCGTAGCGGATCACGAATCGCCCGCCGTCCGCCAGCAGCGCGCAGAAGCCCTCCTCCCACCACAGCATCGACGCCCCAATCCCCATGATGAGCAGAATCGGCGGGTCTTCCGGGTCGCCAAACGGCTCCGTGCACAGCTCACCGCCGTTGGTGGCGATCATTCGCTCGGCCATCTCGCCCCAGCAGGACCGCTAGGCGAGTTCCAGCTCGTACTCGAGCCAGGTGCTGCCGGTCGCGCCGGCACGTTCGTACACAGCTTGGGCGCGGTGGTTGTCGGTCGCGGTCATCCAGCTGAGGATGGGTGCCCCGAGCTCACGGGTCCGGTCGGCGCAGGCGCCGATCAGGCCGCCGGCGGCCCCCTGGCCGCGCGCCTCGGGCGCCACGAAGAGGTCCTCCATCACGGCGATCCGCGCGGCCCGCAGACTCGACCACTTCCAGCCCACGGTCGCGAACCCAATTACAACCCCGTCGCCGTCGCGAGCAACGAGCAGCATCCCGTCCGCGTCCGGCCCCGCGATCAGCGCCCTCGCCATCGCCATCAGTCCATCGTCCGAGGGCGAGGTCCCATAGAAGTCGCAGTAGCCTCGCAGCATGGGGAGCAGCGCGCCCAGGTCGTTCTCGGTCGCCGGGTCGATCTCCACCACTGGCAGTATGCAGCCAGGGGCCCCGAATCGCCTCCGGGAGCCGGCTCAAGTCGGCTGCCAGAGGGGCCGATGGCGACAGTGATGGTGGGTGGACGCTCCGTTCGCGGCGGGCTGCGATCGACGCGGGTACTCGGGTTCTCGGTGGCGGCGGCCGTGCTGTCGCTGGCGGTTGCCGGCTCGGCCGAGGGGCGCAGCTTCACGCCGCGGCACCACCGGATCTTCCACGGGGTCTCCGACACCACGCACAACAAGGACTTCCACCGCTTCCGCAAGCGGGTCGGGGCTCATCCCGCCGTGCTTCAGGACTTCTACCACTGGGACACGCCCCTGACCTCGGGGGCGCTCCAGCGCTGGCGCCAGACCCGTACTCGGGGCGTGCTCAGCCTCTCGACCGCGCCCGGTGGGGGTGCCGAGATGATCAGTCCGCGCCAGATCGCAAGGGGCCGCGGCGACGACTACGTCCTGCGGCTGAACCAGACGATCGCGGAGTCGAAGCAGGTCGTCTACATCCGCCTGTTCCCGGAGATGAACGGGTACTGGAATCCCTACTGCGCCTTCAACGCCAACGGCACCAAGAAGGACCGAAGCCACTCCCTGAACAGCTTCCGTCGCGCCTGGCGGCGAATCGTGGTGATCATCCGAGGCGGCAAACGAAGAGCGATCAACCGGAAGCTGCGGCGGTGGCACATGCCGCGCATCCTGCGGGCATCCTCCAACCACGCCGCGGTCTACCGGCGCGAGCAGGTTGGCCGGCGCCTCCCCCACCCCAAGGTCGCCTTCATGTGGTCGCCGCAGACGATCGGCTCACCCTATGTCCGAGGCAACGAACCGGGGCACTACTGGCCCGGCAAGCGCTTCGTCGACTGGGTCGGAGCCGACATCTACTCGGCCTACGCGACCCCCGGAGTATGGTCGGCGTTCAAGCGCTTCTACCGCAAGTGGCGCCACTTCCCGTTCGCGGTCGGCGAATACTCGCCTTGGGACAACGACTACCGGGGCAGCTTCACCCGCAGGCTGCTCAAGTTCGCCCTGCGGCACCGCCGAGTGAGGATGCTGATCTACTACCGCAGCGTGAAATCCGGCACCACGTACGACATCGACGCATGGCCGAGGGCGAAGCGAGTATTGCGTCACACGCTGAACCGCCACCGCTTCGCCCCCTACGCCCCAGGCCTGCACCCGCGCCGAAGGCATCGATAGGGATTGAACAGACCGTGGAGTGGGTATAGCGCTCTTGGATGGGATTCTGGAGCGGGCGGGTGATCTGTCCCGAATGCGCCGCAAGGGTCCACAGGCAGGGCTTCGGCATCGGCCGTGGCTGCCAGTGGTGCGGAACCGAGCTGATCGTGAAGGTCGAGCCCGAATCGATTCACCGGCGGCGGATGAAGCCGCTCGCTGTGGCGAAGGCCGGTGGGCTCTTCGCGCGTCGGGACGCCCGCGGCTCCGATTAGGGGGGCTCACCGAACGCAAGCTTCCGCCTCATCGCCTTCTAGGATGCGATGAGCCGCTGAATCCCCGTCTCATATCCGCGGGGATCGGGGGACCCAGAGTCCTTTGGGGCGAATCGCAGGCGACTGCCGCGTAGCGCCTTCTCTTTCGGCGCGAGCCCGTCAGCTAACCCCGTAAGCGATCGAAGAGAAGATGCATCACGGCTCGACCCGTTCAGGGACGGCAATCGCATACGCGCAGTCACTGAATCACCGGAGACACGTTTCTCTCCTGTGCTTGTGCCTTGCCGCGTCTCTCGCCATCTCCTGGTCCGGCGCCGTCCCCGGCTCGCGGTCCGTCACGCCGGCCAGCGCGGCGCCATCGGCACCCAGACACTTCTTCGGCTTCACTCCAGACTTCGGCACCGTGTCCGACAACACCCTGAGCGCCAACTACAAGCGCCTCAGGAGGGCCGGGGCGCGCTGGGTCCGCTTTGGCGTCTACTGGTGGTACATCGAAAGGACCAAGGGGACCTATCGATGGCGCAGCACCGACCGCTTCTTTGCCGCAGCGGCGTGCAGCGGCTTGGTCGCGCTTCCGATGTTCATTGGATCGCCGCGATGGGCGTCGGGAAGGTCCAGCACGATCGCCCCACCGCTGCCGACGCACCTGCCCGAGTTCCAGGCCATGATCCGGCGGGTCATAGCCCGATACGGAGCGGGTGGCTCCTATTGGAAAAAACGGCACCGCTGCCTTGGTGGCCAGGGCCGGGTCCCCAAGCGACCCTCGCGCATCTGGCAAGTCTGGAACGAGCCGAATGTGATGGGCTACTACGGAGGCCAAAAGGCCACCGCCGAGGGCTACGGGCAGCTCTTGACGGCCGCCGACAACGCCATCAACGGATCCATCAACCCGCACGCCAAGACGGTGCTCGGCGGGCTGACCGGCAGCCGGTCAAGTGCCTTCCTGAGGGCCCTCTACAAGGCGGTGCCCCACCTCAACGCACGCGTAAACGTGTTCGACCAGCACGCCTACGCCACCACTCCTCGGAACTCCCTCGAGCTCTTGAGGAGCCTTCGGCGCACCGCCAACGCCCACGGCGCTTCACGCAAGCGGATCTGGGTCAGTGAGGTCGCGTGGTCGAGTTGCTTGCAGCAGGGCCATTCGTATCCGGCGAGGTGTCGCAACAACCCCCTGGCCAGGGACGAAACCGGTCAGCGCCGCTACCTGACTCGAATGTACAGGCGCTTCCTCAGAAACGCCAAAGCGCTACGACTGCGACGGGTTGCCTGGTATTCCTGGAGAGACCCCAGCCTGGGCAGGGCAACCTGCGACTTCTGTTACGGCTCCGGCCTACTGCATCGTGGTGGGCGCCACAAGCCAGCCTGGAAGGCCTACGTGAACCTCGCCGGACGACGCTAGGCGACCTATGCGGTCGCCGGCGCAGCCGAGCGAGCCCGGACCGCCAGCAGCAGGCTCATCACCAGGATCAGGATCGCGGTCGCGATGAACGAGACGAAGCCAATCGGTGTCAGCGCGACGATGCCGAACAGGATCATGACCCAGCCGATCCACTTCGGGAGCGCCCCGCTCCTCACCACCGAGATCCCAGTCGCCCAGAGGAAGAGCAGGATCCCGAGCGCGATCGGCACGAAGTCGTTGTCCCAGAGCGCCTGCAGCGACTGGACCGCGATCGGATCGATGTCGTCAGCCCGCTCTGCGAGCGCAATCGAGATCGTGGCGTCGATCGAGAAGCCCACCCCGACCACGACCAACCCGATGAAGGAGACGAGCGAGAGCATGTCGGTCCCGCCCGCCGCCGCCCGCAACACGTTGCGAAGGTAGGCCCCGAAGAACACCAGCAGGACGGTCGCGGCCACGCCGACGAACGCGCCTATCTCCACTGAGTCCTTGTTGTCGACGTACCAGTCGACGATCTCATTGGCCGGATGACTCGCGTCCTTTGGCTCCCCGCTGACGATGAAGCCGATAATCGCCACAACGATGAACGCCGCGCCCGTGAGCGGGACCATCCACCCCTTGCTTTCACTCATGTGTCACCTCCATCGTCATCACACCGGCCGCTGACTGGCCGGCGGCAGTATCGCAGCCGCGGCGGTCGCGCCTGGCACCTCATCCGGCTGCGACCCTGAGACCCTGCGAGCCTGCGCATACCTGGTTTCGGGGAGGAGCGTTTTGACCGCCCGCCGCGCCGATGCTAGCTTCGCCTCGGACAGTCCCGAGGGCGGGAAGGGGGAGGTGCGAGCATGGAGAGTGCCGGGGTCAACCGGCGGCGCGGTCTGCTCGTCCTTTGCGCCGTCTTCATCGCGTCCGTCTTCGCCGGCGCACCCACTTCGGCCGCGTTTGCCCATGGCGGGGCGGCAGACACTGCCCTCCGCCACATGGAGGAGGACTTCGTCATCCACAGCCCGGCCAAGGAGCGGCGGCTCGAACGGCGCACCCACACGGCCACCGCGAGGGATGCTCAGGCGGCCGCCGCGGCGGTCCCGGGGGACGCGGGCCAAGTCGGCCAGTGGGGGCCGGTTGTCGACTGGCCTGTGGTGGCGGAGCACACGGCGCTGCTGGCCAATGGGAAGGTGCTGGCGTATGACTCGGTCGGCGACCGCGCCGCCGATACCTACCCCGTCCACGATCACACCCGGGCCACGGTCTGGGACCCGGCCACGGGCACACAGACGCCCGTAAACGTCGAGGGGTACAACCTCTTCTGCAGCGGACTGGCGCATCTCATGAGCGGGTCCATCTTCGTCGCCGGCGGAAACAAGAACGCCCAGCTCGAGGGCATTGTCCAGACGCATGTCTTCGACCCGGACGGCAACGAATGGAGCCGTGGGCCGGACATGGCGGAAGGCCGCTGGTATCCGAGCGTCACTCCCCTTGACAACGGGGAGATGCTGATCACCGAGGGCGGGCCCGACATGCCGGAGGTGCTCAAGATCGACGGTGGCCTGCGGGCGCTCGATACGGCCTCCCTCGATCTGCCGCTCTACCCCTGGCTCGACGTGGCCCCCGATGGCCGCGCCTTCTACTCGGGTCCCGACCAGACGATGCGCAGCCTCGATACCGCCGGAGGAGGCTCCTGGCAAACCTACGGCCAGCGCGACCGGCTATGGCGCGGCTACGGCAGCCACGCGCTCTACGACGTGGGCAAGATCCTCGTCGCGGGTGGAGCGTCCTCGAGCACCGACGCCCGCATCATCGACCTCAACGGACCGACGCCACAGCCATCAGCCACCCGGCCGATGGCTTACGGTCGCCGGCAACACAACCTCACCGTGCTGGCGGACGGCAAGGTGCTCGCCACAGGTGGCAACTCGTCCGGGGCCAAGTTCGTGGACCTGGACCACAGTGTCTACCCGGCCGAGCTGTGGGATCCCGCCACCGGCCGGTGGACGACGCTGGCGGCGATGCAGGTGACCCGCCAGTACCACTCGACGGCGCTTCTGCTGCCCGACGGGCGGGTGTTGTCTGCCGGCGGCGGCATCTGCACCATCTGCGACTCGGTTGGCTACCTGGCGAAGAACGCCGAAGTGTTCTCCCCGCCCTACCTGTTCAAGAAGGACGGGTCAAGCGAGCTCGCGCCACGACCCGAGATCACTTCCGGCCCGGACGAGATGACCTACGACGCGTCGTATTCAGTCTCCACCCCGGACCCGGCCTCCATCCGCAAGGTAGCGCTGGTCCGCCTGGGTGCGGTCACGCACTCGGTGAACATGGAGCAGCGCTATGTGCCGCTCGACTTCACCGTGGACGGCGGAGAGATCAGCGCCGCCGCCCCGCCGAACGCCAACATCGCACCACCGGGCATCTACATGCTCTTCCTGATCAACGCGGACGGCGTCCCCTCCGTAGCGAAGATGGCGCGGGTCAGCAACGAGCCGACCACGACGATCACCAGCGGCCCAACCAACGGGACCAATGACCCAACGCCCACCTTCACCTTCTCATCAGAGCCTGGGACGAGCTTCGAGTGCAAGGTCGATTCGGGCTCCTATCAGCCGTGCGATTCGGCGGAGGCCACCCCCCACCTCACCGACGGCACCCACTCCTTCTCCGCCCGCGCCACGGACGCGGCGGGCAACACCGACCCCACCCCGGCATCCCGGACCTTCACGGTGCGGACGGGATCTGTCAGTGTCGTGGATTCGGCTCTCGTGGTCACGGCCGCGCAAGGGGCCAAGGACAACCTCGAGATCACCCGTGTGTCCGCGTCGGTGCTGCGGGTGACAGACTCCCCCAGCGGCGGCTACGCGGGGTCGGGCGTTCACGGGGGCCCGGGGTGTACCCGAAGCGGGGATTACACGGCCTTTTGCACCGTTCACGGGATCAGCCTCGTCAACGTCAGCGCCGGGGGAGAGAACGACCGGGTGGTCAACGCGAACGCGGTCCGGAGCCAGCTCGACGGCGGGGCCGGAAGCGACCTCTTGGCGGGCGGCCAGAGCAACGACACGCTGATCGGGAGAACGGGTGCGGACGTGATGAAGGGAAGGAACGGAAGCGACAAGCTCTACGCTCGCGACCTGAGCCCCGACACGATGCTCGACTGCGACGGCGGGACCAGCCGGGGCCCCGCGGACACGGTGGACCTGGACCTGCTTCCGATGGATCCCGACTCCACAGTCGCAAACTGCGAGATCAAGACGCGGCACTAGGCCGCCTGGTAACGAATCGAACCTCGGCAGCGGGCCGTTGAGCCGGTAGGTAAGGGATCTACCTTTTCCTGGCCTTGCGGCTGGGTAGGTGCGATGAAGTTGCAAGCGATCCGCAGGAAGGGTGATTCAACATCGCAACCCGAACCGAGACACAACGAAAGGCTGCCGCGCAAAAAGCCGTCGCAACGCGGCGTAGAAACGCCGCTCGACGCAGCCGATCCGCGAGCAAGGCTGCGGAGACCCGCGCCCGAGCACAGGCCAGCACCTTGAAGTCATTGGGCTGGCGAGCGCAACGGGTTGCCGATACAGCGGTCGGGGCGGCCGTTACGGCAGGTGAGAAGGTCGCCGAGACGGTCAAACCCCTGCGGAGTCAGAGCGGAGTCAACAGGCAGATCTCCACCCTGCAGCGCCGAGCATCGACGCAGCTCCGCAAAGCCGAGCGGCGCGGCGCCACCACGCGCCGCCGTGCGGACGTGACCTGGAGGCGGAAGCGCGACCAGGCGGTTCGACAGCTGAAACGAAACCGCCGCGAAGCCGAGCGACAAGTGAAGTCCACCCAGGATGGATTCGAGCGTCGCGTCGACAGTGCCCAGACCGCCGCCGAGGGACTGGCGCACCGGGTCCGGTCGGAGGCGGAAGGCATCCTCTGACTTATCCGAAGTCACCTAGCTGCGTGCAGAGGCCGGGGCATGCCCCGGCCTCTTGCATGCCAGCCGCACTTTCACAGCCATTTCATCTCGGATTCCTAGGCTCGCGCGTTCCGCAAACGACTGGAGGTAGACGATGTCGAAGAGACTCAAGGGCACACTGATCGCCGGAGCTGTGATCGCGGCGCTGGGCGCCGGGGGCGCGGCAATCGCGGGGGCGACCGGCGGTGGCGACGAGGCCGGCGGAGATGACGGCAGCGGAACGCCCATCACGGGCAGCGCGCTCCATCGGGCCAAGGCGGCCGCTCTGCAGGAGACCGGTGGCGGCCAGGTCACCGCGACCGAGGTTCGCGACGAGGAGGGCTACTACGAGGTCGAGGTGAGGCGCGACGACGGCAGCCAGGTCGACGTCCATCTGGATCGCAACCTCAACGTCCTCGACGCGTCGGGCGACGGCTCCGGCTCGGACGACTGAGCGGCGGTTGCGCTCAGCCGCTCCTCGATTGGGCGGCTGAGCGCAGGCCGTTCCACCGTTGAGCGGCTACGGGCCGGGGTGGAAGCTGACCAGTTCGTCGCGGTCGGAGCCGCCCGATGCAGTGAGCTCCAAAACCGGGCCGACTCCCCTCGCATAGAACTTGAACTCGAGGACCTTCGGCTCCACCGGAGTGGTGTCCTTGGTCATCAAGACAGGCTTGTAGTGGCCGGCCGGCACCTCGGCCTGTTCGTCGATGCTCACGATCTCGCCGTTGTCCTCGGCCTCACCCGCGTAGTACTCCTGTCGATACGCAAGGCCGGGCTGCGGGTCGGCGGGGAGTGCGACCCCGGGCTGGGCTCCATCCACTCCCGCTTCCCAGGACCCTGCGGTCGAGGTCACCTTGCCGTTCTCGTACTCCTTGGTGTCCTCCCCCATGTACCAGACGTTGCCGTCTGAGTCCTGGGCGTACCAGTCGAATGTGTTCTCGACCGGCTGACCGTGCTCGGTGACCAGGTCGTGCACGACCAGCGCTTCAACTCCGTTGGCGATCCTCTTGGTCTTGTGGGTGGCCGTCACCTCGACCCGCAGCTCTGCGCCTTCGGCGTCTGTCTCGCGATAGACCCAGCGGCTGCCCGGCGCCATCGGCCAGTACGGGTTGTCGATCCGGGTGGTGAAGTCGGCCGGCTCCAGGTTTACCGGCTCGCTTCCCTGCGGGAGCGCGCTTCCCTGCGGGACGGTTTGCGCGCCGCTCGTATCGTCGCCCCCGCAAGCTGACAACACAAACGCCGCGAACAGGCCCGCGAGGGTGCCGACGATCGCTCGGGGGTGCTTGACCATGATGCCTTCCCTTTCCCCGGGGCCGGTGCGCTGCACCAGGCCTCCGGATGACACGTTGAAGGACAGCGCTATCGGCTGTCGTGGACGCGCCTTTTATCCCAACCGAAGATGAAAGCCTCGTGACACGGATGCCACCATTGGAGCTACCGATCCGACTACGCACGTAGAGACGCCGGCTTGTCGCGCAATGCGACACTGCGGTCGCCTACCACTGGAGGAAAAGATGAGCGTCGCCTACCGAATCCCCTACGCGATCGGGTTCACCCCATGGGAGCAGATGACTCAGCGTTAGGAACGATTCCTGGTGAGCGAGACAACCCCGAACTGGGATCGTGTAGCCGACGAGTTCTGCCAGGCCTGGAGTAGCGATGTGGGTCGGCCAGACTACGCCCGGCTGGCCGATTTCTACGCGCCCGACCCCGACGTCGTCATCTACGACAGTTTGGCGCCGTTAGCTGGCTTTCGGGGCTTCGAGCAAATGCGCGAGGCCATCTACCCCGGACTGGCGACCATCGACGTCCAGAGAACCGGTCCGGTCGAGGCAAAGGGGCTCGCCGGCAGCCGCGTCGTCGTCACTAGCTACCCGTTTCGGTTGGCTTACGGCTTCGCGGACGGCCGCCGCTACGAACTAGAAGCTCGCATCTCCGAGGTCTGGGAGCGGCGGCCGGGCGGCTACCGCATCGTTCACGAGCACCCGTCTACCGTTCACGATCTCGACCATTCGTGACGCCAGCGTATTACTCGTCTCTTGGCGTGATTCGGAAGAGCGAGACCACCTCTGCTTGGTGAGCCTCAGGGTGCACCACGTAGGCGCTCGGACCGCCACCGAACCAACCCGCGCTCTCGTTCTCGCCAACGAATATCCCGGGATGCTGCTTCCCGTTGCCGTCTTCGACCCAGACCGCCTGGCCTTCCTTGAAACCATGGACAGACTCGCTCATCGGGCCAGACTAGCCGCTGACGAATTCACCCACGCTGAAGCAGCACTCCAGCGGAGCGAGCGACACCGCGTCGTCGTTAGCTACCCGGTGCGGGCTGGGGTGAGGTCCAGAGGCCGACTATGGTCCACCTTCGGTGCTGGAAGGCAGTCGACGTTGTCTTGTCCTGGCAGCCACCTCGCTGCTCATGGTCGCCACGCTGCTCAGCCCCCCGCGCGTGGCTGAGGCAGCCCCGGCACCAGGGCAGGTGAGCTTCAGCACGCTAAGCCTGTTCCCCGCCTTCGGGCCAAACATCGAGGACTACGTCGTTCGTTGCCACGACGCGCCGGTGACGGTGCAGGCCCACGCATCCGAAGGCTGGCAGGTGTCGCTGGGCGGCCAGCCCTTCCACAGCGGCGACTTCAGCGCGACTGTGCCTCTTGGTTCAGGGCGCGCATTCGTCGTCAGGGCGCAGAAGCAAGCGGAGCTTTATCGGTACCACGTGCGCTGCCTGCCGAACAGCTTCCCGACCTACACCTTCACCCGCTACGGGCCGGTATCGCCGAAGTATTTCGCGGTTTCCCGCAGCGACCTGAATTACGGGATTATCTTCGACAACCACGGGGTGCCGATCTGGTGGATTCGTGCTACCAGCTGGGCAATCAGGGTGCTCCCGAACGGAAACGTTCTCTGGTACCGGGGGCCATCCCACCGGTTCGAGATTCACCGCCTCGACGGAACCATGATCCGCGCCCTCAAGTCTGTTGGCTACGACGTGGATGGCCATGACCTGCAGTTCCTGCCCAACGGCGATCACCTGGTCAGCGCTCCGGTCCTGCAGCGCCACGTCGACACGAGCGCATACGGCGGATCGAGCGACGCCACCGTCAAGAGCGCCGAGCTGCAGCAGGTAACGTCAAGCGGCCAACTGGTCTGGAGGTGGAACACCTACGACCACATCTCCCTGGCGGAAACCGGTCGCTGGTGGAACGCGCCGCCTACGGACCAGCAGCCCTATGACATCGTTCACTGGAACTCGATCGAGTCGGCCGGCGACTCGGTGATCGCCTCCTTCAGACACCTCGACGCCGTCTACAAGATCAAGAAGAGCACCGGCGAGATCGTCTGGAAGCTCGGCGGCACCACTACGCCCGAGAGCCTCACCGTGATTGGGGATCCGCGCGCCTATACCTTCGGGGCTCAGCATGATGCGCGCCTGCTGCCCGACGGGACCCTGAGCGTGTTCGACAATCGCACGAACTTGTCCAACCCCATGCCGCGGGCGGTGCGGTTCCGGATCGACGAGCAGGCCCGAACTGCGACCTTCCTAGGGTCGATCACCGATCCCGCTGTTTCCGATTCGGGGTGCTGCGGTTCGGCAAGGCGCCTGGCCAACGGTGACTGGCTGATCAACTGGGCCATGACGCGGAACCATCCGGTTGGCGGATACAAGCCAAATGGTGAGAGAACGTTCTTCTTGACGTTCCCCCCCCGCAGCACCTATCGGGCCGAGCCGGTACCGCCGGGCGCGCTGACGGCTGAGGATCTGCGCGCAGCGATGCAGACGCGGTGCTCGTCCGGGTGCTACTGACCTCTCGCGTCGCAGACTCAACCCTCAAATAGGGGTTGCTTAGGACGCCTCAACCACTCCGGGCTACCGAGGCGGGCACGGGCGTCGCCTATCCGGACTGGATCGGCCGACCCTCGGAGGGCTGCACCAAGACCCAACCCTGGCCCGAGAGGCCGAGCTGGATGCTCTCGCCCGAGCCCATCCCGACCAGGCTCTTCGCTTGGACGTCGGTCTTCAGGCTCGTCGAGACGCCGCCCGACCAAGCGATCGCCGCCTGCGGGTCCGCGAACGTGGGCGCGCTACCAACGTCGAGCTTCACCGGTTCGCCGTCCGAGACGAGCGCAACCAACCCGGTTCCGCGCAGATGGATGTTGAAGAGCCCGCCGGCAAGCATCCCGGCCGTGCCTCCCTTCACCCGCGTCACATCCCACTCGATCTCGGTCTCGAACGCGAGGATGTTCTCCCCGCTCACCGTGATCGACTCGTTACTGAGGCGCAGCACGTGGACGAGCATCGCCTGGTGGGCGAGGAACACCTCGCCGGTGCCCTCGGCCTTCATCAGGCGCAGAGATTCCCCCGTGGCGGCCTTCTTCAGGAGGCGTCCAAGCCCACCCCCCTTGTGCTCGAACCGGACCTCGCCCTGGTACGCGACCATGGCCCCGTTCTTCGCCATCACCGAGGCCTCGGCCAACTCCACCTTCAACAGGCGCGGGCCCTGAAGCGTGAACGCCTCTCCGGTCTCGATCTCCTGATACTTGGCGAGCGATGTGTCGATATCCGTCATCGGTGGCTTCCAGGCGTACAGGGTCCGCGACGACCTTAGGGGAGAGGCTCCTACTCCACCCGACGGCGAGCTACGTATTTATAACCCCCAGCTCACCCCAATCGATGTCATTCCAAGCTTCGGCGGCCTCCTTGTAGGACCTTCGACGAGTCGAATTGCGCTCGATGCGTCAGGGGGGCGACGGTGAAGCTGCGCCTGGCGGGAGTGGGGTCGATGTTCTTGGCCTTGTCGATGGCCCGGACGTCGAAACTGTGACCGCCGGCGGAGAGCTGGGTCGAGGGGGTGTGGCTGGCGCCGGGCCCCGAGCAGGCCGCGAACGGGTTGGCGTCTGGCGTCGAAGCGACACTGGAAGGTCGAGCCCGACTCGCTGGAGGAGAAGGTGAAGGTGGGCGTGGTGTCGGCGGTCGACCCCGAGGGCCCGGAGGTGATCGTCGTCTGGGGCGCCACGGTGTCGACGGTGAAGGAGCGCGAGACGATCGTGCTCTCGTTGCCGGGGGCGTCGATCGCCTTCACGGAGAAGGTGTGGGCGCCATTCGTGAGCGTCGTGGACCGGGTGTACGGGGAGGAGCAAGCCACGAATGGGGTCGAGTCATACCGGCAGACGAAGGTCGAGCCGGCCTCGTTGGAGGCGAAGGAAAAGGTCGGGGTCGAGTCGTTCGTGAAGCTTCCCTGGGTTGGCCCGCCCGTGATGCTCGCCACCGGCGGCGTGGTCTCTGCCGTGAAGCCCTTGAAGGCGTAGTAGGCAGGCTTCGGAGTGCGGTCGTAGCGCAGGAGCCCCGCGGTGCCGCAGATGCTGCACAGCGTCCAACTATGCGCACCGGGCGCGGGATCGCGCCACAGGAACCAGTAGACATGCTGGATGTTCCAGGCCTTGCGGTTTTGCAGGAACAGCTTGAAGGAGCTGATCAGCAGGTCGCGCTGGCCCGTGAGGCCCTTGTTCTTGCAGAAATTGTCCGGGGGTCCCGATCCCCAGGCGAACTCGGTGATCCACAGCGGCGTTGCCCCGTCGCCGCGGTTCTTCATCACTGCGCTGAACTTCTGGAGCCCGGTGCGAACCTGATCCAGGTCGCAGCCGTAGGGATGCAGCGCGGCGGCGTCGAAGTCTCCTTTGACCGCGGTGACGTTGTAGAGGGCGTTCAGGAAGTCCCAAGCGGTCGGGTACCCGGCCGGGGTGCTCGGCATGCCGGCGAGCACGATCGTGGCCTTCGGATCCTTGGCCTTGATCGCGTCGTGGGAGATCGCCAGCAGCCTGCCGTACTTGTTGGCCGTCTCCTGGGTCGTCGACCCGGGGCTGAAGAACTTCTTCAGATTGGGCTCGTTCCAGACCTGCCACTGCGTGATCGGCACCGACGGGGCGCTCGTTCCATAGTCCTGGTCGTACTTCCCCCCGGGGGCCCAGTAGGTGCCGCCGGGCCCGTAACGCGCCACGGCCGCCTTCAGGAAGTTCTGCCACGCCGTGATCTCGGCCGAGGTGGCAATCGGGGGGTGCCCGACGGCCCCATTGCCCACCCAGGACGGCGAGCCAAACGCGAACGGGAGCGACCGGATCCCCTTCGAGGCGAGACCGCCGATCATGCGGTCCCTTTTGCTCCAGTCGTAGGTGCCCCGGACATTCTCGATATCCCGCCACTTGAGCATGAAGCGCGTCGTTTGAACCCGGACCTCGGCTATCCCCTGGCGGTCTTGGGGGTCGAGCACGCCTTGGACGATGCCGTAGAACTCCGTACGGACCGCCGCCCCGGCCGTGGACGCGGCGCACAGCGTCACTGCCAGCACGGCGACGAGAATCGCCAAGCGCTTCACCCCTGGTCCGCGTTCCCTTCGGCGAGGGCAGCGATTGCCACTTCCGCGGTCCGCCGGGCTAGCTCCTCGTCGGTGAGTGGCTCGCTGTCGGTCGCCTCTCACCATTGCCGCCGCACGCTGCGAGAGCCAGCATGACTCCCAGCATGGCGGCTGTCCCCCACCGATAAATCCCCGTCCCCACGTCGGGAACCTATCCGAGCGCTTGGCCGCGGGCAACAGGCACTCGGTGACGGCCGCAAGCCGTTGCCGCTGGACCCCTCGATCTTGACACGCAACGAACTCGCTTCTCCTCTGCAGCGGCTTGGGCTGCGCTCGTGCTTCTCGCGCGAAGCAAGATCGCACGGTTCAGATTGCTCGGATGGAGCCGCCATCGACCGGGATCATCGCCCCCGTGATGTACGACGCCGCCGGGGAAAGTAAGAACGCCGCGACTCGACCGAACTCCTCGGGCTCGCCGTACCTGCGCAACGGGATGTCCTCGGACTTGCGAGCACGCACCTCATCTGGGTCGCCGCTCAGGGCGTCGAGCTGGCGCACTCTTTCGGTAGCGATCCTGACCGGGAGGATCCCGTTCATCCGGATCCCAGATGGCCCGAGATCCTCGGCAAGCATCTTGACGACGCCGGCGAGGCCCGGGAACAGGCCGTTGGAGACGGCGAGTTCCGCGAGCGGCACCCGCACCGACGAGGCGAGCACAAACACGACCGACCCGCCCGTGCCCGCGGGCGCGCCGCCTCCCCGCCCGTCGGCGCCGCCGGTCAGATGTGTCGCGAGGAGCCTTGCCAGGCGAACCGCACCGAGAAAAACGCTCTCGAACGAGCCACGCCACGCGTCATCGGGGGTGGTGGCGACGGTTCCCGGTGGCGTCCCTCCAAAGCTGACCAGCGCACCATCCAGGCGGCCGAACCGATCCTTGGCCGTCTTGATCAGGCGCTCGGGTGTCGCGGCATCGGCGGTATCCGCGGTAAGCCAGGCGACCCTGTCGGCGGCGGCATTGCCCGCGAGGCGGTCCGCCGCCGCGGCAGCGGAACCCTTGCCATGCGAACTCACGAGGACGCGGGCACCCTCTGCGATGAGAGCGTCAGCCGCCGCGAACCCAAGGCCGCGACTGCCGCCTGTGACGACGTAGACCCGATCGCGCAAGTGGAGATCCATAGGGCTTCTGCGGCAGGAGCTTACGGCGGCGCGCAGTAGCCGCTTCGGACGAAATGCGGTACTTCTGCTTCGCGCGACGAGCTAAAGCCCCAAGGACGCCGCGGCTGGCGTTCCAGCTTGGTCCATGGCACGGTTTGTCGCCTCCGGCTCCCGCCGTTGCAGCTCCCGACCCACGCCTAATACGCCGCTCTCGTTTCACGCGGGAGGAGGCGTCAGCTCAGCTCGCGGAGGCGCTGGCGGGCACGCTCGCGAGGCGCTGGTGGATGTAGCTGACCACCGCCGCACCCTCGCCGACCGCGGTCGCGCACCGCTTCGTCGAGCCGGCGCGGACGTCCCCGGCGGCGTAGATACCGGGGACGCTGGTCTCGAGCAGTCCATCCACTCCAGCGTCGCCGCCGGTGAGGATGAATCCGTTGTCGCATCGGGCGACCGCATCGTCGACCCAATCGGTGCACGGGTCCGCTCCCAGGAAGAAGAACAAAGTGCCGAACGGGAGTTTCTCCCCGTCCTTGAGCGTCACCGCCTCGAGCTCGCCGTTATGGCCGTGGAGCTCGCCGATCTCGCTGCGGTTACGAACCGAGACGCCGTAGCGGTCGAGCTCGGCGATCAGATAGTCGGACATCGTCTCGCGGAGATCGGCGCGACGATGAAGAAGCGTGACGAGGGCGCCGCCGCGGGCCAGCCAGACCGCAGCCTGACCGGCGGAGTTACCGCCGCCGACCACTCCGACCCGGGTGCCCGCGCAGGCCCGGGCCTCCGGCGGACCGGCTGCGTAGAAGATGGTCAGGCCCTCGAACTCCTCGAGCCGCTTGCACGGGAGGCGCCGGTAGTCGGCGCCGGTGGCGATGACGACTGCGCGAGCGACGATCTCGCGGCCCTCCTCGAGGTGGATCCGGTGCGAGCCGTTGCCCGGCTCCAGTGCAAGCGCCCGGTAGGGCGTCGCCGTCCGCGCACCGAACTTCCGCGCCTGGGTGATCGCCCGGCTCGTCAACCCGGTGCCGCTGATCCCGGCCGGAAAGCCGAGGTAGTTCTCGATCCGGCGTGAGGTCCCGGCCTGGCCGCCGAGCACCGTGCTCTCGACGACGAGTGTGTTGAGCCCCTCGGATGCTCCGTAGACGGCCGCGCCGAGGCCGGCGGGCCCACCCCCGATCACGGCGAGATCCACCTCCTCGCGTGGCTCCAGCTCCAGTCCGATCCCGAGCGCTCGCCAGAGCTCGCCGTTGCTCGGGTTGCGAAGCTCGGCCCCACCCGGCAGGCGCACGAGCGGCAGCTCCGTCGGCTTGAGATCGGCGACCAGAGCCGCCGCCTCCCGATCGTCGGCGCCCTCGGTATCGCGCCAGAAGTGCGGGACGCGACCGCGCCGCGCATAGTCGAGCAGGTCGCGGGTGGGCGCCGACGAGCGGGGCCCGAGGATCTCGAAGCCAACGCCCTCCCGTCGCTGGAGGATTTCGCGGCGCCTGATGAACGTGTTCAGCAACATGTCCGCGAGCGCCTCGTCCTCGAACAGAAGGCGCCGCAGATCGTCGCGGTCGACTGCGATGTAGCGCATCGGCTTGGTCACGACGCCGTCCACGTAGACCGTCTGCCCGCTGAGCAGGCCCACCTCACCCATGAAGCCGCCGGCACCCTGGCGCACGATCTCGTTTCCGGCAGAGTCCAGGATCGCCGCCTCGCCTTCGAGGACGACGATCAACGGATAGCTCGCATCACCGATCCTGAACAAGAACTCCCCCTCGGCGGCCGTGTGCTCCTCGCCGTTGGCCGCAAGGGTCCGGAGCTGCCCTTCGGAGAGGGCGGGGCTGAGCGGGCTGGTTGGGTCTCCCATGAAGCGAGGGTAGCGGGCGCGAGGCCGCGTCCTACGACGACGTGCCGTGTGATGGCTCAGCGACGGAACCAGGGCGCCCGCGTCGCGGAGGGGGCTTTATCGTCGTGCCATGAGCTGGACCGACGATGTCGACCAGATCCTGGCGTCCGATCTCGCGGCGGGCTTCGCCTATCTCACGCCCGCGAAGGGCGTGGTCATCACCCCGATGGCGCCGCTCGCGCTGCGGAACCGCCAGGCCGGCACCGTCACCCTCACGACGTCGCAGGCGTTGTGGAAGAAGCTCGACCGGATCCGTCGCAACCCCGGCGTGGCCGTCGCCTACCACGCGCGCGAGCACGGGTTGACGGGCAGGTCCGGATTCGTGCTAGTCCAGGGCCGGGCGAGCTTCCCGATCACTCCAGACCGCGACTGGCTTGAGTCGATCACGCCTCAGTGGGAGCGCTTCCTTGGGCCGCGCTTCGCCGGCCTGACCGGACGCATGCTGGAGGTCTACTACTGGCACCGGGTGCCGATCACGATCCAGGTGGAGCGGATCGTCGCCTACCCCGACGACGCGGCCGCCAGCGAACCGCAGATCCTGGGAAGGCCGCCGGCGGAACCCGCCCGGCCCCAGAAGCCACCCGGCGGCGGCACAGGGCCACGGGTCGACGTCACCAAGGTGGCGGCTCACGCCCAGCGGCTGCCGCACACCCTGCTCGGCTGGTGCGGTTCGGACGCCATGCCCGAGGTCGTCCCGACCGCAGCGGTCGAGAGCGGAGACTCCGGGGTAAAGCTGAGCGTCCCGGCGGGCTCGGTTCCCGCCGGCGGCAGACGCGCCGGTCTCACGTCCCACCAATTCCAGCCGCGCATGATCGGCCAGGAGCAGCGCGTTCACACCGGCTGGCTGGGGAACGACGGCTCGGACCGGGTGGAGTTCGCGCCGCACACGAAGGCCGGCTACCGGCTTCCGACCTCGAAGCTCGCCTTCATCCTGGGCAGCGCGAGCATCGCCTTCCGCATGAAGAAGGCGCGCGAGGCGGGCCTCGCGCGCCCCCGCTGAGCGTCTCGTGCTGACGGCCATCTGCGGCTCGGGACGAGGGTGGTGCAGCTGATCAAGCAATCGCGCCGAGCTCGCGCAGTCGCGCCCGCCCCTCCGCCAAGCACCGATTCACCTTGCTTAAGGCGCAATTGTCGGACGACCTGTTTGCGCCCATACCCGTGGCTGTGCCGGCCCGGGAAAGCCTGATGGTCGCTCCGTTCGACACAGCCGGCCCGCCTGAGCAGGGCTAGGTGGCGCGATGGACGTACCACGTCTTGTGGACGATGCGCCAAGCGCCGTCGATCCGAAGCATGGACAGATCGTCGCTGTACCACTCGCCCGCGAATTGGCCACCGATCCTGACCAATGCCGTGTCACCCTGAAACGACAGGCCGTCGATCCGCCACTCGTAGGCTCCCGCCGCGTCGCCTGCCGCCTCCTTGCACTCGGCGACAAAGTCCTCCAAGGTCTGCCACTCCAACTCTCCTTGGTTGTTGCCGACGATGCAGGCGCGCGGGTGAAACGCATGGGCGAGCTTCACTTCGTCTCCCGCGATCATCCCGTCGTAGTACGCGAGCACCACCTCGGTCACCGCGGCGATGACTGCCTCGTTCGTCCGCTCGGTCAACTCGCTCATGACGGGTGCTCCCTTCTCGGACAGAGGTCGCCTAGTCCAGCCAACCGACCCTACACCCGACACATCGCCCGTCAATCCTCGCCCGTCAATCCTTCGATCGGTGTTCCCGGTTTCCGGTGGCTCAGACCTCTTGCTTGAGCTGGCGCAGCCTCGCCCTTCCCTCCGCCAAGCACCGATTCACCTTGGTGTACGTCCAGCCGCAGAGCTCACGGATCTCCGCATAGGAGTAGCCCTGGGCCTGGAGAATCAGCGCCACGCGTTCCTGGGGTTTCAGCCCCAAAAGAAGCCGGATGCCGGCGGCGACCTGCTCGCGGCGCTCGAGCGTCTCCTGCGGGCCGGGTTCGTCCGTGACGATGCGGTCGAACGGGTCACCGCGATCCTCGTCGCCCGGCCAAAGCAGCCGTTCGCGCGCCCGCCGGACGGCCAATGCCTCGTGGCGGATCACCACCTGCATCCAGGCGGCCAGACGCCCCGGGTCGGCGGGTAGAGGCCTGGTGAGCAGAATCAAGACCGCCCGTTGGTAGGCATCCTCGGCGTCATCCGTGCATAGGGAGTGGCGACGGGCAGTGCGCCGCAGCGACGCCTCTGAAGAGGCGAGCTCCGCCAGCGCCCGGCGCCGAGAGCCGGCAGGTGGCTCGGCTGGATCGGCCCGCATCGCCCGGGTAAAGCCCGAACCGCTTCCTGATGCCCCGGCAAGGAGCATGCGAGTCTCAGCCAACCGGCCAGGTGCGGCGCAGGCGGCGCTATGCTCAGCCTCGCCGTGAGCACCTGCATCGTCACCGGCGGAGCCGGATTTCTCGGCTCCCACCTTTGCGACCACCTGCTGGCGAAGGACCATCGGGTGATCTGCGTCGACAACCTCGACACCGGCTCGCTCCAGAATCTCGAGCACATCAGCAATCCCAAGTTCACCTTCCTGAACCTGGATCTGACCCAGCCGCTGTTCATCGACGACGACGTCGACTTCGTCTACCACCTGGCCTCGCCCGCGAGCCCGATCGACTACGCGCGATTGCCGCTGCACACGCTCAAGGTGGGCTCCTACGGGACCCATCACATGCTCGGGCTGGCCAAGTTCAAACGAGCTCGATTCCTGATCGCCTCGACGTCAGAGGTATACGGCGACCCCGAGGTTCATCCGCAGCCCGAGGACTACTGGGGCAACGTCAACCCGATCGGCCCTCGCGGCGTCTACGACGAGGCGAAGCGCTACGCCGAGGCGCTGACGATGGCCTACCACCGCCAGCAGGGCGTGGACACCTGCATCGCCCGGATCTTCAACACCTTCGGCGTGAGGATGAGGCCACACGATGGGCGGGCGATCCCGACCTTCCTCCGGCAAGCCCTGCAGGACAAGCCGGTCACGGTCTTCGGCGACGGCAGCCAGACCCGGAGCTTCTGTTACGTGGACGACATGATTCGCGGGTTCGTGCTGCTCGCCGAGTCGGACGTGCACCTGCCCGTGAACCTGGGCAATCCCGATGAGATGACCCTGCTGGAGCTGGCCGAAGCGGTGATCGAGGCCGCTGAGGCCCGCTCGGAGATCGTCTTCGAGGCGCTCCCGGTGGACGACCCCCAGGTCAGGCAGCCCGACATCACGCGGGCAAAGCAACTCCTCGGCTGGGAGCCGGAGATCGAGCTCCGCGACGGGCTGCGGCGCACGATCGAGCAGGCGGGCGTGGAGCGACTCGTCGGCGCCACCGATTGAGCGCCGGTCCTGGGTCACAAACCGGCTGCCTGCGAATCGCCCATCTGACGGCGACCTTCCCTCCGTATCCCGGCGGGGCGGGCAACACCTGCTACCGGTTGGCCCGGGGCCAGGCGGACCGCGGCCATGAGGTCGAGGTGTTCACGGCGCCGGCGGCCGGCGAGCCGCCTGACGCCGGAGACGCCGTCGTCCACCGGATCGAGCCCCTGTTCGCGATCGGGAACGCGCCGCTGATCCCGAGCATCGCCCGGATCGAGGGCTTCGACCTCCTCCACCTGCACTATCCGTTCATCTTCGGCTCCGAGCTGACGCTGCTCGGGCGCCTGCGACGTCGGCAGCGGCGCCAGGCGCTGCTGGTCCATTACAAGAACCGGCTGATCGGAAGCGGCGCCCGGGGGGCGCTGTTCGAGGGCTACGAGCACACGGTGGCGCCGCTGCTCGTAGGCGCGGCGGACCGGATTTGCGTGCTCTCGCCGGACCACGCGGGCTCGGTCCCCTATCTGCGCCGGACCGGCGCGCGTCACTCCGGGAAGCTGGTCGAGATGCCGAACGGCGTCGACACCGAGCAGTTCGCCCCGGGCGGGGACGGGGTCGAGCTGCGTCGCTCTCTCGGCATCCCGGATGCGGCGCCCGTGGCGGCCTTCGTCGCGACGCTGGACCGTGCACATCACTTCAAGCGCCTCGATCTGACCGTCCAGGCCATAGCGCGCGTCACGGATGGCGCGGCGCCCGTGCACCTGATCGTGGCCGGGGGAGGCGAGCTGCTCGACCGCTATCGCGATCAGGCGCGCGCCGCCGGGGTGGGCGACCGAGTCCACTTTCTCGGCCCGGTCCCACACGCGGAGTTGCCGGGGACACTACGGGGCGCCGACCTCCTCTTGCTCACCACCGAGCCTCCCGAGTCGTTCGGGATCGTTCTGATCGAGGCCATGGCATGCGGGCTTCCCACCATCGCCACCGAGTATCCGGGCGTGCGCGCCGTGATCGACGACGGCGAGACCGGCGTCGTGGTCGAGCCCGGAGACCCGGAGGCCGTGGCCGCCGCGATCCGGGGGCTGGTCGAAGCGGGCCCGGCGGGGCGGGGGCGAATGGGCGCCGCCGGCCGCCAGAAGGCCGAGCGCCTCTGGAGCTGGCCGCGCCTCTTGGACCGCATGGAGGGTGTCTACGCGGAGGCGATCGCGTCCCGCCGGCTGAAGCTCGGATGAACCTGCTGCTCGTCGCCTACTTCTTTCCCCCCTGCCGCGACACCGGCGCCCACCGGCCCGCCGCGATGGCCAAGTGGCTGCGACGGCTCGGGCACAGCGTCACCGTCCTGACCACCTCCGCCTACGGCGCCGGTGAGGGTGCCTCTGAAGAGGACGTGGTGCGCACCTTCGACCTCCAACGCCTGCGCGCGCGCCTGCGCGGCCACGATCGCGTCGACGCCCTGTTCGACGCAGACACCTACGCGGGTGGGGCGCACCCGCTCAGCAAGGCGCTCGTTCCCGAGCCGCTGATCGCCGCCTGGGCCCCGTTCGCCCGCTCGCGCGCGCTGCGGCTCAATCGTCGGCGGCGGTTCGACTGCGTGATCACGAGCTCCCCGCCCGAGTCGGCCCACGCCGTCGGCCGGGCCCTCGCCCGGCGGGGTGTCGCCTGGGTCGCCGACCTCCGCGACGCCTGGACCTTCGAGCCGATTCGGCCGCGGTTCCCCACCGCCCTCCAGCGCCGCCTCGACCAGCGCCTGGAAGGACGTTGGCTGAGCGCCGCCGACGCGGTGGTCTGCGTCAGCCATCCCGTGGCGGACGACCTGCGCCGGCGCCTCGGGATCGAGGCCTCATTGGTCCCGAACGGCTGGGATCCGGACCTCGTCGAGGAGCGCGAGCCGCCGGGTGAGCGACGCGAGCCAAGGCCGGACGGCCGGGCAGCGAGCATCATTGACCCCGAGCGTGTCTCGCTCGTCTACACGGGCCGCTTCGGCAGCTACGGTCGCGACCCAGGCCCGCTGGTCAGCGCTCTGGGCGACCTGGCGCGGACCGAGCCTGAGCTGGCCTCCCGGCTCGAGTTGGTTGTCGCGGGCCCCTTGACGGACGCCGAGGCCGGCCTGATGGAAACGGACGTCTCGCCGGCCCGGATCGTGGTCGCCGGCAGCCTGCCCCGCGAACAGGCTCTCGCCCTTCAGCGGGCCGCAGACGCGCTGCTCTTGATCGCCTCCCCCCGGCGCACCCAGCTGCTCAACTTCAAGGTCTTCGAGTACCTGGCAAGCGGACGCCCGATGCTTGCGCTGGCCGCGGGAACCGAGGCGGGGCGAGTCGTCGAGGAGGCCGGCGGCACGGCCGTTCCCGCCGACGACGTTGCGGCGATCGTCGGTGGCCTGCAGCGGCTCGCCAGGGGCGAGCTCAAGGCGCCCACGGCGGGGATGAGCAGCGCCTATTCCTACCCCCACGTCGCCGAGCGGATGGCCGAGGTCGCGGCCGGGGCCGTGGCCGTGGCCAGGACCCGCCGCCGTCCCTATCCTTGAAGTTCCATGGCCACCCGCCCGACCGAGAAGCAGGTCGAGGAAGTCCAAGAGGACCTGCATCGCTACATCGCTCCCCTCGTCGGGCCCGACGACGAGCGGCGGTTCACGGACTCGGGGATCGAGGTGAAGCGGGTCTACGACTCCGACGACGTCCCCCCCGGTCTAGGGGAGCGGCTGAGTGAGCCGGGCGAGTACCCGTTCACTCGCGGCATCCACAGGGGGATGTACCGCGACCGGCTGTGGACGATGCGGCAGTACGCCGGCTACGCGACAGCCGAGGAGACCAATCGCCGCTACCGCTACCTGATCGAGCACGGCTCAACCGGCCTCTCGATGGCCTTCGACCTGCCCACCCAGCTGGGCCGTGATTCCGACGAGCCCCTCTGCCTGGGCGAGGTGGGCCGCACCGGGGTCGCGATCGACACGATCGAGGACATGCGGATCTGCTTCGACCAGATCCCGCTCGATGAGGTCTCCACCTCGATGACGATCAACGCGCCGGCGGCGATCCTTCTGCTCCTCTACGAGCTCGTAGGTGAGGAGCAGGGCGTCACCGCCGAGAACCTGCGCGGCACGGTCCAGAACGACGTGCTGAAGGAGTACGTGGCACGGGGCAACTACATCTACCCCCCCGAGGCCACGATGCGACTGACCACCGACATCTTCGAGTACTGCCGCAAGCAGGTACCGAAGTGGAACACGATCTCGATCTCCGGGTACCACATCCGGGAGAAGGGCTGCTCGGCGGTGCAGGAGGTCGCCTTCACCCTCGCCAACGCGATCGCCTACGTCGAGGCAGCGCTCGATCGCGGCCTCGCTGTCGATGATTTCGCCCCCCGGCTCGCCTTCTTCTTCAACTGCCACAACAACGTCTTCCAGGAGATCGCCAAGTTCCGCGCCGTGCGCCGGATGTGGGCGCAGATCATGCGGGAGCGGTTCGGCGCCACGGACGAGCGGGCGCAGATGATCCGGTTCCACACCCAAACCGGCGGCGTCACCCTCCAGGCTCAGCAGCCCGAGGTCAACATCATCCGGGTGGCGCTGCAGGGCTTCGCGGCAGTGTGTGGCGGTACCCAGTCGCTGCACACGAACGGCTTCGACGAGGCGCTCGCGCTGCCGACCGAGCGCTCGGCGCGGATCGCGCTGCGCACCCAGCAGGTCATCGCCCACGAGTCGGGCGCCGCCGACGCCGCCGACCCATTCGCCGGCTCGTACTTCATCGAGTCGCTGACAGACGAGATCGAGGCGCGCGCCTGGGAGCTGATCGACAAGGTCACGCAACTGGGCGGCTCGGTGCAGGCGCTCGAGTTCATCCAGCGCGAGATCGAGGAGTCCGCCGCCTCTTACCACGAGCGCTACCGCAGCGGCCAGGACATCGTTGTCGGCGTCAACAAGTACGTGACCGAGCAGGTCGATGACGTGGAGATCCTGCGGGTGGATCCGGAGGCCGAGCGCCGTCAGGTCGAGCGCCTGCGACGGTTCAAGGAGGCGCGGGACCAGGCCGCGGTGGAGGGGGGGCTCACCGAGCTCCGCGGGGTTGCCGAAGGGGAAGGCAACCTGCTCTTCCCGATCAAGGACGCCCTGCGTGCGGGAGCCTCGATCGGCGAGGTCTGCGGCGCCATGCGGGAGGTGTTCGGCGAGTACACGGGCGGCGCCTTCTTTTGAACTAGGCGATTGGCGTCTTTGGTGCGCATAGCGCCACAAAGTCGCCAACGGCCACGATGTCCGGGGAAGCTCACGCCTCGCCGGCGCATGGGCTGCGATGTGCAATCGTGCCCCGCGGAAGGAGTCGGCGGCGGATGGCAGAAGCCCGGGGCCATGGAATCGAAGACAAAGCGGACCCTGGTCAAGTCCGCCCCCGAGCTCTGGGAGCTGGCGGACGACCTGGAGCGCATGGAGGCGTGGATGGCAGGCGTGGTAGGCGGGTCGGAACCAGTCTCGGTCGAGGTCACCCACCGCGAGCGCGAGCGCATGCTCGCCTGGCGCACGAGCGAGACCGAGGTGGGACGAGCGCGAATCGCCCTGCAGCTCGCCGAGAAGGGCTTTGGGACCTGTGTCTCGATCATCGCCCAGCACTCGCGGCCCAACCCTCGCGATGTCCACGCCGTCCTGGAGCGGCTGCTCGATGAGCTCGGATCCCCCGAGCGACGCCCGTTCGAGCGAGCCTGAGCCGACCGCAGGTTTGGCGGAGCGCGTGAAGGCGCGGGGCACGGAGCTCCTCGAGGCGCTGGAGCGCCATGCTCCGGGTGCGCGAGACCACGCTGACGGGACGGCGGCCTACGCATTCGCTGCGGCCGTCGAGTTGGATCTTGACCGGGATCACGCGGAGGCGGTGCGCGAAACCGCGAGGTTGCACGAGGTCGGCAATGTCTACGTCCCGGCCGCGGTTGTGGCAAAGCCGCGCGGCGAGCTGACGCCCGAGGAGCAGGAACTGCTCGACTCGGCGTTCGCCAGCGGCGCCGAACTGGCGCGCGGCGCGGGCATTCCGGAGCATGTCTCGGAGTGGATCGGCGCCATTCGGGAACGTTTCGACGGCAGCGGCCCGGGCGGCCTGGCCGGCGAGCGGATCCCGATCGAGTCGCGGATCATGCGCGTTGCCTGCGCCTGCGACGCGGCCCTGGCGGCTCCGACGCCGAGCGCCACGTCCCAGGACGAGCGTCGGCGGATGGCAGTCGACTCGCTTCGAGCCGCCGCCGGCTCCGAGCTCGACCCTCGTGTCACCTTGGCCCTGACCACGATGCTCGAGCGCGCAACGGCGAAATAGAATCGGCGCGGCGTGCGCCAGAAGTTCCCCGAGACCCACGACGAGAAGCTCGCCTACCTGCGCGAGTTGCGCGAGCAGGCGCTCCATTCCGCCTCCGAGGAGGCGGTCTCCAAGCAGCACGAGAAGGGCAAGCTCACCGCCCGGGAGCGAGTCCACAAGGTCCTGGATCCGGGCTCGTTCGAGGAGCTCGACACTTTCGTCCGGCACCGCACGTACGAGTTCGACATGCAAAAGCGCCGGCCCTGGGGCGACGCGGTGGTCACGGGCTGGGGCACCATCGACTCCAGGCCGGTGGTCGTCTTCTCGCAGGACTTCACCGTCTTTGGCGGCTCGCTGGGCGAGGTGATGGCGGAAAAGATGTGCAAGGTCATGGACCTGGCCGCCAAGATCGGCGCGCCGGTGATCGGAATCAACGACTCGGGCGGGGCGCGGATCCAGGAGGGGGTTGTGTCGCTGGGCGCCTATGGCGACGTCTTCGTGCGCAACGTCCAGTGCTCAGGGGTGATCCCGCAGATCAGCGTGATCATGGGGCCGTGCGCGGGCGGCGCCGTCTACTCGCCGGCGATGACCGACTTCATCTTCATGGTCAAGGAGACCTCGCACATGTTCATCACCGGCCCCGACGTGATCAAGACGGTGACCGGCGAGGAGCCCACGTTCGAGGAGCTGGGCGGGGCGATGACCCACAACACGAAGTCCGGCGTCGCGCACTTCGCGGCCGACAACGAGGATCAGTGCCTCGAAGACGTCCGCTTCCTGATGTCCTTCCTGCCACTCAACAACCTCGAGATGCCTCCGCGGGTCGAGCCCTACGACGATCCCGACCGCGCCGACGAGGCGCTCGACCGGATCGTCCCCGACGATCCCTCGAAGCCCTACGACATGCGCGACGTGATCTCGCGAATCGTCGATGACGGCGAGTTCTTCGAGGTCCACGAGCACTACGCGCAGAACATCGTGGTCGGCTTCGCCCGCCTCGACGGCTATCCGGTCGGCGTGGTCGGCAACCAGCCGCGACACCTCGCCGGGGTGCTGGACATCGACTCCTCGGTGAAGGGCGCGCGGTTCGTGCGTTTCTGCGACGCCTTCAACATCCCCCTGATCACCTTCACGGACGTGCCGGGGTTCCTGCCCGGCACCTCCCAGGAGTGGGGCGGGATCATCCGCCACGGGGCCAAGCTGCTCTATGCCTTCACCGAAGCGACGGTGCCGAAGCTGACCGTCGTGACCCGGAAGGCTTACGGGGGGGCCTACGACGTGATGGCCTCCAAACACATGCTCGCCGACTTCAACTTCGCCTGGCCGACCTCGGAGGTGGCGGTGATGGGCCCGGAGGGAGCGGTCAACATCATCTTCCGGCGGGACATCCAGAGCTCCCCCACCCCCGACGAGCGCCGCGAGAAGCTGATCGCGGACTACAAGGCCCAGTTCGCCAACCCGTACTCCGCAGCGGAGCGCGGCTACATCGACGACGTGATCGTGCCCCACGAGACGCGTCCGAAGCTGATCCGCGCCCTGCGCACGCTGCAAACCAAACGGGTCGAGCAGCCGAAGCGAAAGCACGGCAACATCCCCCTGTAGCGCGGGCTTATCCGAGATCGACCGTGGCCGCTTCGATCCTTTGCTCTAGCCACGCCTCATACGCAGCGGTGGCGACGCCCAGGTCCTGAATCGCGAGGCCGGTCGAGTCGAACAGCGTCAGCTCATCGTCCGAGCGCCGTCCCTCAGCGCCGCCAGCGATCACGTCCCCCAGCTGGGTGACGTCGCCCCGGCTCACCACGCCGGCGGCCACCGGGCCGGCCAGCTCGCCGCCGCCCACCGCCTGCTCCCACTCATCGCAGAACAGCCGGCAGCGTTCCACCGCGGCAAGCTCCACCTCGGACTTGCCGGCCGCGTCAGCGCCCAGCACGGCCAGATGCTGGCCAGGACGCAGGTCGGCGGCCAGGATCACCCTCACGGCCCCGGGCGTCACGGTCACCACGACATCCTGCGCTGCGGCCTCCTCGCGGGGGCCGACGCGCCCGCCAAACTCCGCGGCGAGCGCTTCGGCGGACTTTCTGCGGGGGTCGGCACAAACCCGGATCTCATAACCGGCTGCCGCGAGGCAGCGCGCCGCCCAGGCGCCGTTAACCCCGCAGCCGACCAGGCCGACTGATCTTGCGTTGTCGCGGGCCAGGACCTGAGCGGACAGCGCGGCAGCGGCGCCGGTGCGAAGCGAGGTGATCGAGGCACAATCCATGATCGCTCGCAGCTCCCCAGTGCCGGCGTCGGAGAGGAACACCGCTCCGGTGACGACCGGCAAGCCCCGATCCGAGTTGCCGGGGAACGAGGTCACCCACTTGAGCAACGCGAATCCGTCGCCGCGTGCGGGCATGGCGCGAAAGTCGCCGTTCGGCGGCGAGTCGACATAGACCTTGGGCGGCATCGTCCACTCGCCTACGGCATGCCGCTCGAAGGCCAGTCGCGTCCGCTCGATCGCATCCGCGGGACTGACCGCCGCCAGCACGGAGTTCGCGTCGAGGACGGGAATCTGGGCCACCTCGCCTCAGACTAGAGTCCGGTGGCGAGATGGGACGAAACGGCGAGCGCCATCCCCGCCGACCGCGGATCGAGTTGATCACCAAGCCGAGCTCCGACAGCGAGGCGGCCGCGATCGTCTCTGCTGTGGAGCAGTTCCTCGCCGAGACGGCGCCGCGGCCATCCGCCGGGGGCCCGCCCGCCAGTCGCTGGCAGCGGGCCGCGCTCGAAGAGGGCGTGTCTGCCCACGATGTCGGTGGATCCTCAAAGGGCTGGGGACGCGAGCCAGCGCCGTCAGCCTGGCTTGCCGCGCGGGCCGGTTCCGGATAGAACACGGGCGGCAACAAGACGAAGAGCAGCGACGAACAGGAGGAGAGAGTGGCCGTAGTCAAGATCATCGAGTTGGTGGGTAGCTCGAAGACGTCCAGCGACGATGCGGCGATGCAAGCGCTGAAGCAGGCCCAGACATCGCTGCGGAACATCCGCGCGGTCGACATCGTCAGCACCGGCATCCGGGGCGAGAACCTCGACGAGTACCGCGCCCACGTCCGGGTCGCGTTCCTGGTCGAGGGAACCGACGTCAGTTAGACCTGAATCCGGCGGCTCCGAGTCGGGCACGGATGCCATGTTCGACGAGGAGCCGCCGGCGTGACGACGTAAATAGCCTAATTCCGGTCGGGATTTGTGTAATATTGCGTCGATGGAGCCCACAGCCGTGGAACAGGCGTCGGCGCCCGAAACCGCAGCCGAGCGCGTTTACGAAGAGCACGACCTGAAGGTCAGCCACAAGGACCAGGCCGGCAAGGGCCGCATCGGGTCGCTCGAGAACCCGGAGGTGTACGAGAACGTCCCCGGCCACGTGATCCCGGTCATCGAGCGGGAGTTCGACGACTTCGACACCGAGGCCGGACGGTTCATGCGCGACGAGCTGCCGGAGGACAAGTTCATCGGCTTTCGCCTCAAGCAGGGCGTCTACGGCCAGCGCCAACCCGACGTGCAGATGATCCGCGTCAAGCTGCCGCTGGGCGGCATCAACCCGGAGCAGATGGAGGCCTTCGCGAGCGCGATCGAGAAGTACGCACCGCTGCGAAAGGGCCACATCACGACGCGCGAGAACATTCAGATCCACCACATACCGCTTCCCGACGCGGCGAAGTTCATCCGCGAGATCTCCGACGCCGGGCTCTCCTCGCGCGAGGGCTGCGGCAACACGATCCGCAACGTCACCGGCGACCCCTGGGCCGGGATCACCGAGGGAGAGCTGTTCGACATCACCCCGTACGCGATGGCCTACGTCCGCTACTTCGTCCGCCACCCCGTCACCCAGTTGATGCCCCGCAAGGTGAAGACGGCTTTCACGGCGACGGACGAGGACGTCGCGATCACCGGGATCCACGACATCGGCTTCATCCCCCGCCTCCGTGACGGCGTCCGCGGGGTGGAGATCCGGGTCGGCGGTGGCACCTCGATCATGCCCCGGATCGCCCCCACCCTGTACGAGTTCGTCGAGCTCGAGAACGGCGACTACCTGAAGGTCGCCGAGGCCTGCTGGCGCATCTTCGACCGGCAGGAGTGGCTGCGGGAGAACCGTGCCCGCGCCCGGATCAAGGTGCTGATCGACAAGATCGGCATCGACGCCTTCCGCGAGATGGTCGAGGAGGAGCTCCAGGGTGACTGGGTGGAAGAGCGCGACTTCGACGTCGAGCGCCTCAAGCTCATCGACGACGAGGAGGCGAAGGCGCCGCCGCCGCCCGGCACCTACGGCAGCCCCAACGGCGATCGCTCTGAGTTCGACCGCTTCTTCGAGGCGAACGTCAAGCGGCAGCGCCAGAAGGGATTCAGCTCAGTCGAGGTGAAGGTGACTCGTGGCGATCTCACCCCCGAGCAGCTTCGTGGCCTGGCCGCGATCACGCGCGAGTTCAGCGGCGGCTACGCCCGTACCACTGTGCAGCAGAACCTGGTTCTGCGCTGGGTGCGCGACGAGTCGGTCTACGACGTCTGGGAGCAACTCGGCGAACTGGGCCTCGACGGGAGCGGCCCCCGCGAGATCACCGACGTGGTGAGCTGCCCCGGCACCGACAGCTGCAAGCTCGGGATCACCAGCTCGATGGGCCTCAACCAGGCGGTCCAGGAGCGGCTCGAGACGATGCAGATCACCGACCCGCTGACCAAGCGCATCCACATCAAGATGTCCGGCTGCCCGAACGGCTGCGCCCAGCACCACATCGCCAACATCGGCTTCACCGGCGCCTCGCTGAAGATCGGAGAGCGCCAGATCCCCGCCTACATCGCCCACCTCGCGGGCAACTACGAGGGCGGCGAGGTCGTGTACGGCCACCGGCTCAAGGCGCGGCTGCCTGCCAAGCGCGTCCCCGACGCGGTGGAGCGCTGGGTGCGCTTCTACGAGTCCGAGCGCCGTGACGGCGAGGAGTTCAACGACCTCGTCGAGAGGATCGGGACCGACCCGTTCGAGGCGCAGGTCAAGGACCTGGCGATGCCGGTGGAGTTCGGGCTCGAGACGCTCGACCAGTTCATCGACTGGAGCCGCTCGGACCCCTACAAGGTCGAGCGCGGCGAGGGAGAGTGCGCAGTCTGATGGCCGCCCCCAGACAGCTCGAGCTGGTCGAGGCGCGGCCCCGGCCGCTGCACGAGGACTTCGACGCCTCCTCGGGCAACGGCGCGAACGGACACGGCCGAGCCGAGCGACTCCCGACCATCAACGGGACGCTCGTAGACCCCGCGCGCCTCGCGGCCGAGCTCGAGGAGATGAGCGCCAGGGAGTCGGTTGCCTGGGCCATCGAGACCTTTGGTCCGAAGCTCGGCTTCGCGGTCTCGTTCCAGAAGACGAGCTCCGTGATCATCGACCTCGCCCACGGGATCGATCCGCACGCTCGCTTCCTCTACCTGGACACCGAGCTGCTCTTCGACGAGACGTATGCCACCCGCGACGCGCTTGCGGCGCGCTACGGGATCGAGTTCGAGCGGTTCGTTCAGGCCAACCCGCCCGGGCTTCGCGAGCGGTGGGAGGCTAACCTGTGGCGCGATTCCGACGAGTGCTGCGCGTCCCGGAAGGTCGAGACGATGCACCGGGCTCTCGAAGGGCTCGACTGCTGGGTCTCGGGGGTTCGCAGAGTGGACTCGGAGACCCGTGCCGGGGCGGTCCGCTTCGGTTGGGATGAGCGGTTCGACCGCTGGAAGCTGAACCCCGTGGTGGACTGGACCGATCAAGAGGTCTGGGCCTACATCAAGGAAAACCAAGTGCCCTACAACCCGCTACACGACGAGGGGTATCCCTCCATCGGCTGCATGCCGTGCACGTCGGTGCCGGACGAAAGCGGCGATCCACGCTCGGGCCGCTGGGCCGGCACAGCTCGCTCGGAGTGCGGTCTGAATGGGTAACGCGGAGACCGGCCTGGCGCTGCGGCTGAGCCCCCGCCAGGCCTCTGACTTCGAGTTGCTCGCAAACGGGGGCTTCGCGCCGCTTCGCGGGTTCATGGGCTCCGAGGATTGGGGTTCCGTGTGCGAGCAGATGCGCCTCGCAAGTGGTGAGCTCTGGTCGATCCCGATCACGCTGGCCACCGACCTCGAGGCATCGGTCGGCGACTCGATCGAGCTCAGCGCTCCGAACGGCAAGGCGCTCGGACGCCTGACGGTCGAAGAGGTCTTCGACCGCGAAGTGGACAAGGAGGCGGAGCTCGTCTACCTGACCACCGACGACGAGCATCCGGGGGTGGCCGCCATTCGCCGGGAGGGCTCTCGCTGCCTGGCGGGCCCGATCGAGGCAGACGCGCTGCCCGACCACGAGGAGGCCTTCAACCGCCGCTACCTGACCCCCGCGGAGTCCAAGCAGGCGTTCGCCGACCGGGGATGGAGGCGCATCGTCGCCTTCCAGACCCGCAACCCGATCCACCGCGCCCATGAGTACCTGACCAAGGCCGCGCTGGAGGTCTCCGACGGGCTGTTCCTGCATCCGTTGATCGGCGAGACGAAGCCAGGCGACATCCCGGCGGACGTGCGAATGCGCTGCTATGAGGTGCTGATGGAGCGCTACTACCACCCGGAGCGGGTGATTCTCGGCGTCAACCCCGCGAAGATGCACTACGCGGGCCCCCGTGAGGCCGTGCTGCACGCGATCATCCGCCGCAACTACGGCTGCACCCACTTCATCGTCGGTCGCGACCACGCGGGAGTGGGCGACTACTACGGCACGTACGACGCGCAGCGGATCTTCGACGACATCGACATCGGGGAGCTCGGGATCCAGCCGCTCTTCTTCGAGCACACGTTCTGGTGCCACCAGTGCGAGGGGATGGCCTCCGACAAGACCTGCCCCCACCCGCAGGAATCGCACCTGTTCCTGTCCGGTACAAAGGTGAGAGAGATGCTCGCTCGCGGCGAGACCCCACCGCACGAGTTCACCCGCGAGGAGGTGGCCGAGATCCTGATCGACGCTTACACAACGGGAGCAGCCTCAGATGGCGGGTGAGCAGGGATTCTGCCTCTGGTTCACCGGCCTCTCCGGGTCCGGGAAGACCACCATCACGAACGTTTTGGTCAAGGAGCTTCGCCGGCGCGACTCGAAGCTCGAGGTCCTGGACGGTGACATCGTGCGCCAAAACCTCTCCAAGGGGCTCGGGTTCTCGAAGGAGGACCGCGACACCAACATCCGCCGAGTCGCCTTCGTCGCCTCGCTTCTGGCGCGCAACGGCGTGCCCGTGATCACGGCGGCGATCTCGCCCTACCGCGAGATTCGCGACGAGGCGCGCGCGAAGATGGACGGCTACTTCATCGAGGCGTACGTCAAGGCGTCAGTGGAGGAATGCGAGAGGCGCGACGTCAAGGGGCTCTACGCAAAGGCCCGCGCCGGCGAGATCAAGGAGTTCACCGGGGTCTCCGATCCCTACGAGGCGCCCGAGAACCCGGAGCTGGTGATCGACACCGAGAGCCAGACGCCCGAGGAATCCGCCCGGCAGATCCTCGACTACCTCGAGGAGCGGGAGCTCATCCCTCGCGGCACGTAGCCCGGTTTAGGGGCGCTCCGGCACCCTCGGCTCGCCGAGCCCGTAGGTGTCGTAGGCGCCGAAGCGTGCGAAGGTCTTGTGCGTGGGGCCGTGGAAGTCCGAGGAGGCGGTCGGAACCAGGTCGAGCTCGTGGCAGAGCTCGAGGCAATGTGCCGTCTGCTCCTTCGTGTGGGGTGGATAGAAGGTCTCGATCCCTTCCAGGCCCACGTCGCGCTTCAGGCTCACCACCAGGTCACTGACCTGGCTGGGCTCCGATACATCCCAGTAGGGATGAGCGACCACGGCGACGCCTCCGGCCTTGTGGATCAGCTCGATCGCCTCCTCGGCGGTCGGCCAACGTCGCGCCACGAACGCCTTCGCGCCCGGCACCAGATACTCCTCGAAGAAGGGGCCGAGATCCGGACCCGCGCCGGCGGCGCGGGCGATGTGGGGACGCCCGATCGAGTCTGCGGCTCCCGCCTCGGCGAGTGCGGCCTCGAAGCTGACCTCGAGCCCCAGGCCATTCAGTCGCTCGATGATCTCGCGCGCCCGGTCCGCGCGTTCCCTCTGGGCGCGTTCGCAGGCCGGAGCGATCGCGTCGGTGTCCACCCAATAGCCCAGCATGTGCAGATCGTCGGAGTAGGCGTGCACGCAGGACATCTCGACGGCGGGGACGCATTCGATTCCCTCTTGCTCCGCCACCGCGATCGCCTCCGGAACGCCCGCCACCGCGTCATGGTCCGTCAGCGACATCACGGTGACGCCTGCAGCGGCAGCGGCAGCGGCCACTGCCGACGGCTCCAGCTGCCCGTCCGATACGGTCGAGTGCGCCTGAAGGTCAAGCATCGAGAACGGGCCATTGTGACGAAGTGAGGATCTCCGCAAAAGCCGACTACGCGCTGCGCGCTGCGCTCGAGCTGGCGGCCGCGCCCGATGAGGAACCGGTCAAGGGCGAGAAGCTTTCCGAAGCCCAGGACATCCCGCTCCAGTTCATGGAGCACATCCTGCTGGAGCTGAAGCACGCGCGCCTGGTGCGCGCCCGGCGAGGCGCTCGGGGAGGCTACTGGCTCGCCCGCAAGCCGGAGACCATCACCCTCGCCGACGTGATCCGGGCTGTGGAAGGCCCGCTCGCCAACATTCAGGACTCGGCCCCGGAAGCCACCAACTACCCGGGCGCGGCCGAGCACCTGCGCGATGTCTGGGTCGCCGTCCGGGCCAACCTGCGCGCTGTGTTGGAGACCGTCACGCTCGCCGATCTGATCACGGGGGAGCTGCCCGAGCCGGTCGCCAAGCTGATCGCCGACCCGGACGCCTGGCAGGTTCGGTAGCCGACGTCGGGCCGAGCGAATCTGCACCCGCCGAAGGCTGGTGCTCCAACCCTCGCTGTTGACTCGCTAACGTGTTTGCGGCGACGCTTCTGACTAAGCTGGTCAGGAATCGTCAGAAGACGGCGCCGATGGACCCATGGATCCAGTCATCGTCGTATTCGGCTTCGGGGTGGGCCTGCTCATCGGGATGACCGGGATGGGCGGCGGCTCACTGATGACGCCACTCCTGATCCTGGTGTTCGGCGTGCAGCCCGTGACCGCAGTCGGCACGGACATCTTCTACGGCGCGATCACCAAGACGGCCGGCGGCTGGCGCCATCTCAAGCACAAGACCGTTCACCGCGGGCTCGCGTTCTGGCTCGCGGTCGGCAGCGTCCCCTCGGCGCTCGCGGGCGTGTGGCTGATCGAGGTGCTCCAGAACGCATACGGCGAGGATGAGGTCAACCACCTGGTGCTGGGGATGCTGGGGGCGGCGCTCATGGTGGTGGGGATCGCGACCCTGGTTCGGGGAACGCTGCTGCGGGACGTGATTCCAGAGCGTTCGGCGCTGCACCTGTACCGCCGCCACATCATCGCGGCGATCGTCACGGGTGCGACCACAGGGTTCGTCATCGGCCTCACCTCAGCCGGCAGCGGCACGGTGATCGCGATCGTCTTGATCGCGCTGTACCGGCTGACGCCACAGCGAGTCGTCGGCACGGACGTGTTCCACGCCGCGATCCTGCTCTGGGCAGCCGGCATAGCTCACTGGATCGGCGGCAACGTCGACCTCGGGCTCGCGGGAACCATTTTGCTCGGCTCCATCCCCGGTGTGCTCCTCGGCGCCCACTTCGCGGTGAGGGTGCCACAGGGGTTCCTCCGGGGCGCCCTGGGCACGGTGATGATCGCCGCGGCGATCACGCTGATCGCCAAGGAGCAGCCGCCGCTTGCCGTCCTCATCCCGTCGCTCGTGGTGGCCACCGCGGCGATTGGCGGCCTGTTCGCGATGCAGATCGGAATCCACCGCAGGGCCCAGAGCCGAAGACATATACCGGCGACATCCTCGGGACCCACCCCGGCGGAAGCCTCGGCTTCGCCTACGGTTCCGCCGGGCTAGGGCGCCAGCCTGACCCGGCAGGTCCACACGTAGCGACCGCGACTGCGTCGCTAGCCCGGACCCAGCTCCACTACTCTCCACCCCGATGGACTTCGAAGTCACGCCCCGGGTCGAGGAGCTTCGCGACCGGGTGCGCGTGTTCATGGACGAGCACGTCTATCCGGTCGAGCTCGAGGTGATGCGGGCGCTCGACGCGGAGGTCGCCTCGGGCACGCCCTACCCGGAGATCCTGGTCGAGATCCGCGCGGCGGCGCGCCGAGAGGGGCTCTGGAACCTGTTCATGCCGGACGAGCGCTACGGCGCCGGGCTCACCAACTGGGAGTACGGGATCCTCTGCGAGCAGATGGGGCGCAGTCCCGCTGCGGCCCCGATGGCCTTCAACTGCTCGGCGCCCGACACCGGCAACATGGAGATCCTCGCCGAGCACGGCACGGAGCAGCAGCGACAGGAATGGCTGGCGCCGCTGCTGGACGGCGAGATCCGCAGCTGCTTCTCCATGACCGAGCCCGAGGTCTCAGGCTCCGATCCCACCACGCTGAGGACCCGCGCCGAGCTCGACGGCGACGAGTGGGTGATCGACGGCCACAAGTGGTTCACCTCGGGAGCGGTGGGCGCCGCGGTGGCAATCGTCATGTGCGTCACCGATCCCGACGCGCATCCCTACGCCCGGGCGAGCATGATCCTCGTCCCCACCGACAACCCAGGCTTCGACCTGGTCCGGCCGGTCTCTGTGATGGGCCATTCGGGCGGACCAGGCCACTGCGAGATCCGCTATGACGCGTGCCGCGTGCCGGCCTCGAACCTGCTCGGCGAGCGGGGCGCCGGCTTTGTGATCGCCCAGGATCGGCTGGGCCCCGGCCGCATCCACCACTGCATGCGCGCGATCGGGACCGCGGAGCGTGCGATCGAGCTGATGTGCCGCCGCGCCAACGAGCGCGAGACGTTCGGCGGCAAGCTCGCGGAGAAGCAGTTCGTTCAGGACTTCGTGGCCCGGTCTCGCATGGAGGTGGACCAGGCGCGCCTCTTGACCCTGAGCGCCGCCTGGCAGATGGACACCCAGGGCAAGCGGGCGGCCCGGCAGGCGATCTCGATGATCAAGGTCGTGGCCGCAAACGTGGTCATGGACGTGCTCGACCGCGCGATCCAGGTGCACGGCGCGCTCGGCATGTCCGACGACACCCCCCTGGCCTGGATGTGGCGCTTCAGCCGCATGCTGCGGGTTGCCGATGGCCCCGACGAGGTCCACAAGATGGTCATCGCCCGCCGCGAGCTGCACCGGTGGGCCAAGGAAGCGGAGGCCGCCACCGATGACGGCGCCACCCGCCCGGAGGCCGCGCCGAAGGAGACGGCCAAGGCCTAGGGCTTCTAGCCGAGGCGGCGCTCCGCCTCGTCGGCCGCCTGTGCGAGGTTCTCGACGATGGCGGCGAAGCGCTCCATGCCCTCGATTCCCTCCTCGGGCTTGCCGTACTGGCCGGCCGCGTAGCGCGAGTAGACCCCCTCGAGGATGATCCCCAGCTTCCACCAGCCGAGCGCGACGTAGAAGTCGATCTCCGAGAGGTCGCGCCCGGAGCGCTCGGCGTAACGCTCGCAGACCTGCTCGCGTGCGGGGAAGCCGGCGGCGGTGGTCGGGGCCTCGAGCAGCGGCATCAGCTCGTCGCCCTCCTCAGACCAATAGACGATCAGCATGCCGACGTCCGCGAGCGGGTCGCCGAGCGTGCAGAGCTCCCAGTCGACCACGGCCGCCACCTCGCCGGAGTCCGTCAGGATCATGTTGTCGAGCCTGTAGTCGCCGTGCACGATGGTCGCCGGTCCCTGTTCGGGAATGCGCTCGGAGAGGCGCCTGTGGACGTCGTCGATCAGCTCGAGCTCCCGCGTCTTCGACTTCTCCCACTGCCCCTGCCAGCGATGAAGCTGGCGGGCGACGTAGTCCTGCTTCTTACCCAGCTCCCCAAGCCCGACCCGGTCGGGGTCAATCGAGTGAATCGAGACCAGGGTGTCCACGACTCGCTCCCCGATCGGGCCTCGCTGGGCCTCGTCGAAGCTGCGCTCGGCTTCGGTGCGAGAGCGCAGGATCGGGCCCTCGACGAAGTCCATGACGTAGAACGGCGCGCCGTTCACGGTTTCGTCCTCGCAGAGGCCGACGATCGGCGGCACCGGCACCTCCGTCTGCTGGAGAGCGGAGATGATCCTGTGCTCGCGGGCCATGTCGTGAGCGGAGGCGAGGCGTCTGCCCAGCGGCGGGCGCCGCAGCGCCCAGCGCCCGTCAGCGGCGTCGGCGACCGAGTACGTGAGGTTCGAGTGGCCGCCGGAGATGCGCTCGAAGGCCAGCGGCGGAGTGGCCGTGGGGACATGCGCCTCGAACCAGGCTTCGAGATTCGGCTGGTCGATAGCCTCGTCCGCCATGGGCGCCAATCCTATGCGGGCGGAGCGGCATCACACTGGCCTGCTGGTGGACTTCGGCGGCGTTCTCACCACCTCGGTGTGGAACAGCTTCGCGGACTTCTGCCGGGAAAAGGGCCTCCCGGAGGACTCGATGCGGCGGCTGTTCCGCGAAGACCCCGCCGCCCTGGCCGATCTGAGGGAGCTGGAGACCGGGCGGATGGAGGAGCCGGAGTTCGAGCGGCGCTTTGCGGAACGTCTCGGCCTGGGGGATGCCGCGGACCTGATCGACAGCATGTTCCGCGGCATGAAGCCTTGCGAGCCGATGGTCGCCGCGGTGGGCGCGGCGCGGGCCGGCGGCGTCCGGACGGGGCTGGTGTCGAACTCCTGGAGCACCTCGCATTACGACCGTGCCCTGCTGGCGGAGCTGTTCGACGCGGTGGTGATCTCGGCGGAGGTGGGACTGCACAAGCCCCAGCCCGAGATCTACCGGCTGGCGTCGAAGCGCCTCGCCGTCGAGCCTGAGCGATGCGTGTTCGTCGACGACCTGCGGGAGAACTGCTCCGGGGCCGAAGCCGTCGGCATGACCGCGATCCTCCACCGCGAGGTGGCCGACACCGTCGCACGGATGGAGGAGCTCCTGGGCTTCACGGCCCCCGCCGAGCACTAAGAGCCCGCGGCGATCAAGGCGACCCCGACCAAGGCCGCGATCACCCCGCTCCGCTGGATGGGCGCCAGCCGCTCTCCGAGCACGAACCGGGCTAGCAGAACGGTGACCGCCGAATAGAGCGAGCCCGCAACCGCGACAAGCGACAGGAGGCCGTGGTTGGTGGCAACCGCGAACAGCGAGTTCGCGAGCACGTCCAAGCAACCAATCGTGAGCAGGGCGGGGAGCAGCGCGCTATCGATCCGCATCGACGGCCGCAGGAAGGCGGCGACGACCAGCAGGGTCCCAACCCCCCCGCAGCGCACCGCGACGATGGTCCAGGTGGGCTCTGGGCCGGAAGTCTCGTCGAGGGCCAGGAAGAACGTCCCGAAGCCCAGCGCCGCAAGGGCGGCCAGGCCGACAGCAGTGCGGCCGGCGGCACGCCACTCGGGATCGGGCTCGCGCGCCACCAGGACGACTCCGACCACGGCCGCCACCACGCCGACCGCCTGGATCGTGGCCGGCTCCTCGCCCTGAACGAGGCCGGCGACGATCGGCACCATCACCCCCAGTGCGCCGATCGTCGCGACCACGCTGACCGAGCCGAGCGCCATCGCCCGATAGAAAGCCCCCAACGCGATCACCACGGCGGCGCCTGCCGCGATCGCGATCGCGGCATCGCCCGTCCCCAAAGGGTCGCCGCCCACTGCCACCGCGACCACCAGGGCGAGGGCGAGCCCCACCGGCTGACTGACCAGCAGCACGGTGAGGACGGAGATCCGGCGGCTTTGAAGGCCGCCGAGGAAATCGGAGACGCCCCAGGCGACGCTTGACCCGAGCCCGAGCGCTATGCCGAGCATTCAGCGTCGCGCCCGACCAAGCCATCGAGGCTGAATCTGGCGGCGACGTTGACGACCCCCGGCCGGCGCACCCGAATCTTCGTCCAGTCGCCATGGCGCTCCACGCACGCATGCCCGGAGGTCACCGTCCAATAGCCCGTGTACCGCACGCGAACGATGAAGGTGCCCGAGTGCGAGGCGAACAGAGTGAAGCTGGCCGGCCCGAGAGCGGTGAGGTGCGCACCGGACGCGCCGCGGCTCGCATGGCCACGCCGCGACACCAGCCCAATGGAGTGCTCCACCCGATACAGGCGCCAGTGGCGATTGCTCCAGACCCTGTCCAGGTACGGCAGCCCGCGGCGAATCAAGGCCGCCTCGTCCTTGGCCAGGTAGTCGAGCTCGGTGTCCGCGACTGCCACGTAGGAGACACCGTTGGCGCGAAGCCAGGCCCGATAGGTGGCCGCCCTCAGGCTCCCATCGGTGAACAGGTCGTGGTCGTCCGACTCGAGCTGTCGCAGCCAGCCGCGCGCCAGCGGGAAATGCGGCGCGATGTAGTCGGCCTCCCAGCGGTTCTCGGTCGGTGGGATCTCAACCCGCGCCGGCCATCCTTGCGTGCGTCGCTGCAACTCGCCGAGCAACGGCTCGTAGTACGAGGAGTGCAGGGACGCGTCTCCGGCCGCCTTGGCAACGTCACGGACGGGGGCCACCCATTGCCAGTAGAGCAACGGCAGGGCCACAGCGGCAAGTGCCACGGGGCGCCGGCCGGCGAGCCCCAGGGCCAGGACCGGCCCCCCGGCGAGAGCTCCCAGGCGAGCCATCGTCCCACCCACCGGGTTGGCGAGCGCGAAGGCGACGGCGGCCGCAATCGCATACACGGCGACGCCCCACCGCAGCGCACGCTCGGAGGGTGGCAGCAGGAAGAGGGCGGCCAGGGCGAGCAGGGGCACACCGATGAAGGCCGAGAACACGAACGGCTCATGGCCGTTGGTGGGAAAGGCAAGCGACAGTGCGCCGAGCGTCGCGCCCGCCGGGAGCGCGACGAATGCCCCACCGCGCCGATCCCCCGCGAGCATCACGGCAACGCCCGCGAGTGCCAGGAAGACGCCGGCAACCGGGCTGCCGCAAACGGTGAGCACGGCAAGCACGGCCGCCAGCAGCGGACGCCGCCTCTGCAGAGCTAGCAGCGACCCCAGGCCGATCGCGATCCCCAGTGTGAATGTGAGGCGACCGGAGAACAGGAGCGCCGCGGCACCCGCCCCGAACCAGAGGTTTGCGAGGCGTGCGCGCTCGCCGTACCGGTGACGGGTGAGGGCGCTGAACAAACCGGCGGCCGTCACGGCGGCGAGAGCGCCAACCATTCGCGGCCCGAGCGCCGCCCCGAGCGGGGGGAACAGCACGCTGTAGCCGGGCAGGTAGTGGCCCCCGTACCAGTCGTTGTTCCAGAGCAGGAAGCCGTGGGAGGCGAACAGGTCGGAGCGAAACGTCTGCGCAGCGAGATCGGCGCTGGAGGGCTCCAGGAGCAGATAGGCGAGCGAGAGGATGGCAGCGACGAGCATGAGGGGGGCTAGCTTATGAGGGTGGCCGCAGCAATTGATACCCCGGACCTCGGCGCCAGCTTTCACCGCTTCCTAAATGCGGCCGAGGCATTCTTCCAGAGCATTGCGGATATCGCCTGCGGATACCTGGCTGCCGCCCTGATTCTCTCGCTCGCGCTGCAGCTCGCCCGAGCGCACGGCTGGGCGAATGCGCTGCGCGCCGCCTATCCCCGCTCTCGGGTCTCGGAGACCGGTATCGCGGCCTCGTTCCTCGTCGGTGCGGGCATGAACGGGGTCCTTCCGGCGCGCGGCGGCGACGCGTTGAAGATCGTCCTGGCGAAACGCAGTGTCGAGCGCTCCTCCTACCCCACGATCATCTCGTCGTTCGCCGTCCTGACGCCCTTCGACTTCGCGATCGGAGTTTTGGTGCTGCTGTACGCGATCACCCAGGGACTCCTGCCCCGCGCACCGCGCATCCCACATCTGCCCGCCTTCGAGATCAGCTTCTGGGCCGCGCATCCAGAGGTCCTGATGCTTGCCCTGACCGTGCTCGGGATCGGGGCTGTGGTCCTCGTCGCGGTCCTCTCCCGACACGTCGAGTCCTTCTGGCAGCGGGTCAAGCAGGGGGTGGCGATCTTCCGCGAGCCGTCCAGGTACGTGCGCGAGGTGGCCGCCTGGCAGCTCGTCGGCTGGTTCTGCAGGTTCGCGTCGTTCTGGCTCTTTCTCGAGGCCTTTCACGTGGGTGGCTCGGTCGAGAACGTGCTCCTGGTGATGAGCGTCCAGTCGATCACGGGCGCGCTTCCGTTCACCCCGGGCGGAGCGGGCGCGCAACAGGCGCTCCTGGTGGCCACGCTCGGAGGCGCCTCGCACACGGTCGTCCTCGCCTACTCGGTCGGCCAGCAGCTCGCCGTGACCGCCTGGTCGGTGACGCTCGCGTTCGCGGCGCTGATCTATTTCTTCCGGGTCAGTGACTGGCGCACCCTGATCCGCGAGGGGGAAGCCGCCCGCGCGGAGGCCGGTCCGGGCTAGCGACAAAGGTCGCGCTAGCTGAGTGTGGACCTGCCGGGTCAGGCGGAGACCCTCGCCCGCCGGAAACGTAGGCGAAGCCGAGGCTTCCGGCAGAATGATTCCTAGCCCTTCGCGTACTCCACCCGGATCTGCTTTCCCTTCAGCTTGGTGCCCTCGAGGCGCTCCACCGCCTGCTCGGCGTGCCCGGCGTCGAGCTCGACGAAGGAGAAGCGATCGAGGACCCTGATGGAGCCGATCGCGTCCTCGGGGATCACCGCCCCGTCGGTAAGCGCCCAGCGGACATCCCGCTCGTCGATGCCGCTGCGCCGGCCGCGGTTCACGAACAGCTTCACGGGCCCTTCGCCGGAGTCCGCCGCTCGTTCGGCAGGCGCGGCGCCTGCAGCGGGACGGTGCTCGCGCAGTCGCGGCCGCGGCGCGTGCTCCAGCCGCTCCTCGGGAGGCTCCCACTCGCCGATCCGGGTTCGGGCCTCGCGCTCGATGCGCGGGATCTCCTGGCGTTGCTTCGGCGTCACGAAGGTGATCGCGCGCCCCGTCCGGCCAACTCGCCCCGTGCGACCAACCCGGTGGACGTATCCCTCGGAGGTGTCCGGGACGTCGTAGTTGATCACGTGGGTGACGTGCTCGATGTCGAGGCCGCGGGCGGCGACGTCCGTCGCCACCAGCAGTCGGAGCCGGTGGTCCTTGAAGGCGAGCATCACGCCATCGCGCTGGCCCTGACTCAGGTCTCCGTGGAGCGCCTTGACCTGGAGCCCGCGGCCGCGAAGCGTCTCGTCGAGCCTCGCCGTGCCGATCTTCGTGCGGCAGAAGATAATCGCCTGCTCGGGATCCTCGGCTCGCAGCACCTCGACCAGGCGATCGACCTTGCCCCGCGCGGGCACCTCTACGAAGGCTTGCTCGATTGCGTCGACGGTGATCTGCTGCGGGGTCACCTTGATCGTGACGGGGTCGTACATATAGCGGTCGGCGAGCCGCTCGATCGGGGGCGGGATGGTGGCCGAGAACAGCGAGGTCTGCCGGCCGGAGGGGCTGAGCCGCAGAATGCGCTCGACCTCGTCGATGAAGCCGAGGTCGAGCATTTCGTCGGCCTCGTCGAGGACGATGTAGCGGGTTGCGGCGAGGTCCAGGGAGCCGCGCGAGACCAAGTCCAGCGTTCGCCCCACGGTCGCCACCACGACCTGGGCGCCCGCTCGAAGCCTCGACTGCTGTGTCTGGACGGCCTGGCCTCCGAAAACAGCGGTGACCTCGACCGGCAGGTGCTCGGCGTAGGTCCGGAGCGCCTGGGTCACCTGGATGCAGAGCTCACGGGTAGGCGTCAGGACCAGCGCCTGGGTGTCGCTCGAGTCCGGATCGAGGAATTGGAGCATCGGCAGCCCGAAAGCCGCCGTCTTGCCCGTCCCCGTTTGCGCCTGGCCGATCACATCGTGACCGGCGAGCAGCGCGGGAATGGCCTGTTCCTGAATCGGCGTCGGGTCGGTGTAGCCGAGCTCGTCGAGGGCCTCGGTGAGCTCGTCCGAAAGCCCCAGCTCGCGAAAGGTGGTCACTGAGTGGCGGCCGTCACTGACTCGGGTCGAGCAACAGCTTGCCGTGTGTTCGCCGTGCGGCGATGTCCTCGTGGGCGCGCTGCGCCTCCGACAGCGGGTACACGCCACCGATCACCACCTCCAGCTCCCCAGCAGCGACCGCCGACAGCAGCTCGGCGATTCCCTCGCGAACCTCGTGCGGGCGACTGAACAGGTTCACGAGCCAGAATCCGACGATGGCGCGGCTGGTTCGCATCAGGTCCGCGTTTCGGACCTCCACCGGCTCCCGCGAGGCGAGCCCGTAGGTGACCAGCCGGCCGAAGGGTGCAAGTGCCGACAGGCACGCCTCAAAGCACTCGCCGCCGGTCATCTCGAGGACCACGTCGACCGGCTTGCCCTCGTTCGCCTCGAGGATCGCCGCCTGCAGGTCACCGGCTCGAGAGTCGATCGCGACGTCGGCGCCCAACCGCTGCGCCAGCTCGCGCTTGTCCTCGGATGACGCCAGCCCGATCACCCGACCGGCGCCCATGCGTTTGGCCAGCTGCACGGCGAGCGAGCCGGTGCCCCCGGCGGCGGCCTGGACCACCACGGACTCGCCCTCCTGAAGTCGGGCGGAGATTCGCAGCACGCTGCGCGCCGTGAGCCCCTGTAGGAGCAAGGCGGCGGCCTGCTCGTCCGACACCTGGTCGGGGACCGGCACCAGGACCGCCTCGTTGACGGCCACCTTCTGGGCGTAGCCGCCCTTGGCCAGAAGCGCCGCGACTCGGCTGCCGTCGGCCGTCCGGCCCGCGATCTCCCCGCCGGGTATGAGCGGTAGCTCCTGGCTTGCGAGGTAGTCGTTGCGGGTCACATGGGTGTCGGCGAAGTTGATGCCCGCCCGCGTCACCTCCACGAGGACCTCGCCGGCGGCCGGCTCGGGGTCCGGGACCTCGGTCAGGCTCATGACCTCCGGTCCGCCGAATTCGTCGATCTGGATCGCCTTCATCTCGAATTGATCGCGCAGGAGTGTACGGAGCGCTGAGCCTCAGCCGGCTGCACCGGCGGCCCGCAGCTCCGTGAAGACGGCGCTCGGCTCGTCCTGGTCGCCCCGCTGCTCGTCCGCGATCACATGCGATACCGCGTTGATCAGCGCCAGGTGCGTGAAGGCCTGCGGGAAGTTGCCGAGCTGAGCACCGCTCATCCCCTCGATCTCCTCCGCATAGAGGCCGATCGGCGTCATATGCGTCAGCACTCGCGCACAGAGCTTCCGCGCCCGTTTTCGCTCGCCGATCTCCGATAGCGCGGAGACCAGCCAAAACGAGCAGATCGTGAAGGTCCCCTCCTTTCCGCTGAGCCCGTCCTCGGTTTCGTCGACGCGGTATCGGAGCACGAGCCCGTGCTCGGTGAGCTCGTCCGCGATCGCCAGCACCGTGGCACGCACGCGCTCGTCGCGCGCCGGCAGGAAACGAACCAGCGGGATCAGCAGCAGTGAGGCATCGAGGGCGTCGGTCTCGTAGTGCTGGCGGAAGACGCCCCGCTCACTCACGCCCCGCTCGAGGATCTCAGCCTTCACCGTGTCCGCCTCCTGTTGCCAGCTCTCGGCCGGCCCCTCGGTGCCACGGTCTTTGGCGAGCCGCGTAGCGCGGTCGAGCGCCACCCAGCTCATCAGCTTCGATGAGACATAGTGCTTGGGCTCGCCGCGCGCCTCCCAGATTCCCTGATCGGGGAGGCGCCAGGCGGAAGCGGCCCCCTCCGCCTGCTCGGAGACGATCGTTGCCATCTGCTCGGGCACGCCCTCGCGGGTCTTGGAGTGGATGTAGATCGAATCGAGCAGGGCACCGTAGACGTCGTTCTGGCGCTGGTCATAGGCGGCGTTGCCGACCCGCACAGGACGCGAGCCGACGTAGCCGGAGAGGTGGTCCAGCGTCCTCTCGGTGAGCTCGGTCTCGCCGCCGATCCCGAACATGATCTGGGTCGCGGGCCCCCGCCCGTGGAAGAGATCGCCGACGAACTCCATGAATTCGCGGGCCTCCTGGTCGAAGCCGATCACGTGCAGGCTCCAGAGGGTGAAGGTCGCGTCCCGGATCCAGGTGTAGCGGTAGTCCCAGTTGCGCTCTCCGCCAGGCGTCTCGGGCAGCGAGGTGGTCAGCGCCGCGACCATCGCCCCGGTCGGCTCGTACGTGAGTCCCTTGAGCACCAGCGCCGAGCGCTGCAGGGTCCAGCGCCAGGGGTGGTCGGGAAACGTACCCGCCTCGAGCCAGCGGCGCCAGAGCTGGACGGTGCAATCGACCCGGGCGGCGGCGTCCGTGGCGTCCTTGGGGCCGCTCAGCTCCTCGCGCCAGGAAAGGCACGAGAAACACCGGTCTCCCGCCTCCAGGATTCGCGTGCCGCGGGCGACCGGTCCATCGATCTGAAGCGGGATGTCTCCGAGCAGGCGAAGAGGCTCGCCACCGCTGGCATCGGCCGCCAATGCGTCTCCGTCCACAAGCGTCCAGCGGGCCGCCTCCGTGGCGTAGTCGAACGCCGGCTCGCAGACCGTCTCGATCTCGACCCGTCCGTGCACACACTCCACCGTGCGAATGAGCAGATGCTCCGCATCGTGCGGCCCCAGCTCGCGCGCGTGCATGTGTACGCCGTCCCCCTCGTCGCCGCTCGGAGCCAGGGCCAGCGCGTCGCGGACGACGAACCAACCCGTCTCGGTCATCCAGCTCGTCTCGAGCACGTTCGTGCCCGGGACGTAACGGCGCGCCACAGGGGCCCGAAGCCCCCGCGGCCCGACCCGGAAGGCGCCAGCCGCGCGGTCGAGAAGGGCGGCGAAGATGCTCGGCGAGTCGAATCGCGGTAGGCAGAGCCACTCCACCGTCCCGTCCGAGGCGACCAGGGCGCCGGTGTGGCAGTCGGAGAGGAACCCGTAGTCGCCGATCGCGTGGAAGTCGGGTCCCGCCGCCCGCGCTGTGAGCCGTTGTGCTTCCGCGGCGAGCTCCATCTCGGGAACGCTATCGACCTGGCTTCGAGAGCCGCCTGAGTGGCTGGCTCTTAGGATGCACGACCTCGTGTCTCTCACCGTGGTCGGCTCGATCGCATTCGACTCCGTCAGCACCCCGTTCGGGGAGCGCGAGCGGATGCTTGGCGGCTCCGCCGTGCACTTCGCGCTCGCGGCCAGCTTCTTCACCACCGTCCACGTGGTCGGCCCGGTGGGCGATGACTTCGGAGAAGAGCACGTCGAGCTGCTCAGCTCGCGGGGAGTGGACGTCACCGACATCGAGCGAGTCGCCGGAGGCCAGACGTTCTACTGGCGAGGCCATTATGCGGCCGACCTCAACGTCGCCCATACGGACGACACGCAGCTGGGCGTGTTCGCCGACTTCGAGCCGAAGCTCTCCGAGGCGTCGAGCCGCGCGGAAGGCCTGTTCCTCGGCAACATCCAGCCCGACCTCCAGCGGCGCGTGCGGGCCCAGTGCGAATCGGCTCGGCTCACAGCCCTCGACTCGATGAATCTCTGGATCGACACCACGAGGGACTCGTTGATCGCGGCCGTCGGCGAGGTCGATTGCGTATTGCTCAACGACGCCGAGGTGCGAATGCTCACCGAGGAACCGAACCTTGCGCGCGCCGCCCGGGCGCTGATGGACATCGGCCCCCGAATCGTGGTCGCCAAGCGCGGTGAGTACGGCGCGGTGCTGTTCACGGCCGACACGTCCTTCGCGCTACCGGGGTTCCTGCTCGAGGACGTCCGCGACCCCACGGGCGCCGGGGACAGCTTTGCGGGCGGCTTTCTCGGCTATCTCGACATGCAGGGGACTGAGCGCCTCAGTGACGCAGCTCTGCGCCGGGCGCTCGCCTACGGGACCGTGCTCGCCTCGTTCAACGTCGAGGCGTTCGGCACCGAGCGCGTTGCTCGGCTCACGGAGCCGGAGATCGCGGAGCGCTACGAGCAGCTGCGCGCGATGACGCACTTCGAGCTCGGTGGCTAGCGGCTGCTGCTCCCGCGATTGAAACGCCGCGCGCCCGTCGCCACTCAGAGGCGAACTGCGACCAGGGCGGTGGCCAGCAGGACGAGCGCCACGGAGAGCGCCGCCAGCGCGCCGTCCAGCGGGGCCGCGAGGCGTGCGGCGGTGAGCTCGCGGCTGGTGCCATCGGCGAGCCGCTGCTCCCCGCTGACCGCGACGGTCCGGCGGCGAAGCTCGCGAGCCGGGGTCGAGAGCCGGCGCTGGGCGACGCTGAGGCCGAAGCAGGCCGCGGTCACGCCGGCACCCGCGACTGCATCCCCCAGCGAGTGGACGCCGAGGGCGTTCACCCAGAAGCCCGTCAGCGCCGGGAAGGCCCCCCAGGCAACGGCGAACCAGAAATCCGTGTGGAAGCGTCCACCTGCCAGCTCGAGGTTGTAGGCGAGAACCATCAAGGCGCCGGCGACGACGAAGGGGAGGAGGCTGGCGGAGACGACGAATAGGCCGGCGATCCCGATCGCCACCGCGCCGGCGAGCCCGGCCGCGGCAAGCAGCGTCAGGGCGCGGTCTGAAAGCCGGGTGCGGAGCGGATGTCCCTTGAGCTCGTCGAGCGCATGGGCCGCAACCCCGACGGCCAGAAAGAATGCGCCGAGCGCCGCCCAGAGGCGCACCGGATGAAGCTCGGGCGCCGCGGCCGCACCGAACGCCACGTAGCTCAAATGCCAAGCTGTGTACGGCGGGTGCAGGAGGGTGACGAGGTCGCGCCATCCTCCCGTGCGGAGCGCGTAGAAAGCAGGCCTCTCAGCCGCCTCATTCATCGCGGACGCCCCACGTCACCACCCCACCGCCAAGGCTCATGAGCCGCTGGCGCACCCGCGAGATGCCGGCGTCCTGCCAGAGCTCGAGCTGGCGCCCGAGCGGCCACCGCTCGTACAGGTCCTCGATGCTCGGTCCCAGGAAGCGGCCCACCTCGTACCAGTCGCGACCGAACAGGCGACCGAGGCCCGCCAAGCCAACTCGGGTGTAGAGGCGCCAGAGCGGTAGCCAGAGCGGCGGCGCGGGAACTCCGAACTCGAGCGAGGCGATCCGCCCGCCCGGCCTCACCACCCGGGCCAGCTCCGCCAGCGTCGCCCCGGGATCGTCCACGTAGCGCAGCAGGTAGGTGAACGTGAGGTGGTCGAACTCAGCGTCGGCAAACGCGAGCTGCTCCGCCTCGCCCTGTACCAGTTCGACGTGCGCTGCAAGCTCGGGGTCCCGCTCCAGTCTCCGCCGGGCCCCGCCGAGCATCTCGACGCTCTGGTCGACGCCCACAACGGAGCACCCGTAGCGGCGCACCAGCTCCCGCGCCACCAGGCCGGTGCCCGTGGCGATGTCGAGCACGCGCTCGGTCGGACGGGCGTCCACAGCCGCGACCATCGTCCGGCGCCAGCGCGGATCCTGCCCGAAGCTGAGCAGCGCCGAGAGCAGGTCGTAGCGGTGCTGAAGCCCCGTGAAGAGCTCCAGCGCACCGCGCTTTCGCTCCGAGCTGACGGTCTCCCCGGTGGCCAACTTGCGGGAAGCCTCCCAGAAGCGCCGCGGGGCAGTCCGCAACTGACAAAATGAGGGGAGAGAGAACCCTTAGACGAACCTCCCCCAACCAGGAGATTGCCATGGCCACCGACGAGCGCACCCAGCCAGCAGGCGACGGCGGCGTGGCCACCGTCGGCCAGGACACGCTGACGATCACCGACAACCGAACCGGCCAGACCTACGAGGTCGAGGTCACGGACGGGACGGTGAAGGCGATGGACCTACGCCAGATCAAGGTCTCGGACGACGACTTCGGCCTGATGTCGTACGACCCCGCGTTCACCAACACGGCCTCGTGTCGCTCGGCGATCACGTTCATCGACGGCGAGGCTGGCGTCCTCCAGCACCGCGGGTACCCGATCGAGCAGCTCTGTGAGCAATCGAGCTACCTGGAGGTCGCCTACCTGCTGGTTTTCGGGGAGCTGCCGACGGAGGCGCAGCTCGAACGGTGGGTCTTCGACATCACGCACCACACCTTCGTCCACGAGGACATCAAGCAGTTCCTGCAGGGGTTCCGCTACGACGCCCATCCGATGGGCATGCTGCTGGCGAGCGTCGGGGCGCTGTCCACCTTCTATCCCGACGCCAAGCACATCGACGATCCCGAGGAGCGCTACATGGCGGCGATTCGGATGATCGCCAAGGTGCCGACGCTGGCGGCCTTCGCCTACCGGCACAACATGGGACTCCCCTACGTCTACCCCGACAACGACCTGGGCTATCCCGGGAACTTCCTCTCGATGATGTTCAGGAAGACCGAGGCCAGATACGAGCCCGACCCTCGGCTGGAGCGCGCGCTCGACGTGCTGTTCATCCTCCACGCCGACCACGAACAGAACTGCTCGACCAACGCGGTGCGCGGCGTGGGCTCCTCACAGGTCGACCCATACTCTGCCGTCGCCGCCGGGGTGGCGGCCCTCTACGGCCCCCTTCACGGCGGTGCCAACGAGGCGGTGCTGCGCATGCTCCGCCGGATCGAGACGGTCGAGAACGTGCCCGGCTTCCTCGAAGGGGTCAAGAACCGCGAAGAGCGCCTGATGGGGTTTGGGCACCGCGTCTACAAGAACTACGACCCGCGCGCGCGGATCATCGAGCAGCACATGGACGAGGTGTTCGAGGCCACCGAGTACAACCCGCTGGTCGAGATCGCTCGCGAGCTCGCCAAGCGCGCTCTGGACGACGAGTACTTCACCTCGCGAAAGCTCTACCCGAACGTCGACTACTACTCGGGGATCATCTACGAGGCACTCCAGATTCCGACCGAGATGTTCACCGTGATCTTCGCGATCCCTCGCACCTCGGGCTGGGTCGCCCAGTGGATGGAGCTGAATGACGATCCCGAGCAGAAGATCGCTCGCCCGCGGCAGATCTACACCGGAGAGAGGGATCGCGACTACATCCCGATCGGGCAGCGCGAGGGGCCGGAGAAGATCGTCGGGCCGCCCGCCCGCCGGCCCAAGCGCCAGCGCCGCGGCGCCTGACCCGCGACTTCGCCGCTAGCCAGGCGCTTAGCATGCATCGGTGGCCGCGTATCGCCTGACGGTTCGACACGGGCCCAACGTCGAACGGGAGAGCTTCGAAACGGTGGACGAGGCCGTCGACGCACTCGAGCGGCGCGCCGAGGCGGTCCGCCGGGAAGGGCCGCTGACGAGGGTCAACACCCTGCGCGACTACGAGCCGGGTCAGCGGGTCCACGCTCGTCTCGAGCTGTCCACCGGCGGGGTCCTGCGCGGCCGCGAGGCCGGGATCGATGTTATGGGGGACGGCGCGCTTGTCCCCTATGTGGGCGTGATCCGCAAGCGCCGGCTCGAGCCGAGCCGGGATCGGTCGGCATTCGACGCCGTCCGCGAGGCGTTGACGGGATGAGCCCGAACGAACCCCAGGTGAAGCTCGACCGGGTCTCCGAGGGTGTCGAGGTGGGACGCCGAGTGCGCCTACCACGTGGCGCCGAGCCGCCGATCCGCGTCTACGTGAACGGAGTCGAGCAGAGCGAGGGATCGGACTTCCGGATTCGCCGCGGCGAGATCGTCTTCGAGCATCCGATCGTCAAAGAGGGAAAGGTGAGCGGATTTCGCTGGCTGGCAATGCTGCTCGGCCTCTTCGGCACCTATCGCAAGCACGAGACGGTCGACGTCGAATACCGCCTGGCAGGCGA